>NZ_WKCD01000030.1:0-37937 GCF_021606625.1 Pseudomonas sp. PA-4-8C | reverse complement strand
GCGATGAACTGTGCAGCACTGACCCCACGGGTAGGGTCCATGCGCATGTCGAGGGGGCCGTCGTTCATGAAGCTGAAGCCGCGCTCCGGGTCATCGAGCTGCGGCGAAGACACGCCCAGGTCGAGCAGAACCCCGGCCACCTTGCCCGCCATGCCGCGCTCGGCAACTTCGGCGCCCAGCTCGGCAAAGCTGCGCTGCACAACGACAAAGCGGCCGTCTTCGGCCGCTAGCGCTTGCCCGGTGGCAATCGCTTGAGGATCTTTGTCGAACCCGAGGAGTTTGCCGTCGGACCCGAGCTGGCTGAGTATCAACCGGCTATGCCCGCCCCTGCCGAATGTGCCATCGACATAGCAGCCATCGGCACGTACGGCGAGAGCCTCAACGGCTTCGTCAAGCAGTACGGTGATGTGGTTAAAGCCGCTATCAATAGTCACAGGATCAAATCACGCAGTTCATCAGGCATGGCGCCCGGTTGTTGAATAGCAGCCAGGTCCGCTGCAGACACAGCATCCCAGGCATCTTCGTCCCACAATTGGAACTTGTTCAGTTGGCCTACCAGCATTGCGCGCTTGTCCAGCTTGGCGTACTCGCGCAGTCGCGGAGGCACCAGGAAACGACCACTGCCATCGAGTTCAAGGTCGACGGCATTACCGATCAGCAAACGCTGAAGGCGGCGGTTTTCTTCTCGCAATGAAGGCAGCGCGCGCAACTTGGTTTCAATCAACTCCCACTCGTCGAGGGGGTAAACACACAAACAGGGGTCAACGGCGTCAATCGTGATGATTAACTGCCCTGAACTTCGCGAAATGAGCTCGTCACGATACCGGCTCGGCATGGCGAGACGGCCTTTTGCATCGAGACTGATAGCGTTAGCTCCGCGAAACACAGATGCGTTTCTCCAAATTTTAGCGTTTTACGTTCAAAAAACCCACTTTGTGCCACTTTCCGCCACTTGCGCACACTATAGGAATGCGCCCACCACACCGTCAAGGCGCGTATTCAAGGAAAAGCCTTACAGAACGGAGATTTAGGAAGGTAAAGGGAGGAGAAACGAGAGTTTTGCGATGTTTTTGACTCAACAACAGCAAACAGCTCAAAGAGCTAGGGCTTAAAGTTAAAGTGTTTTATTAAGAGTAAGATTTTTTTGGTATTACGAAGATGCATCTGCCAATGATTTGGCAGGGAGGGATTCTTGCGTTACTACCGGGTTTGCGCACGAGATTCGAACGCAAGGAGAAAAGGTGGAGAGTCGATCTGTAAGCCGGGTTCTGTCTTGAACAGTCATTCGTCTACGATGGCCATCACTGGACATCTTTAGCAACCTACCCGGTCCCAGCGCGGGCCACGCCTTGGGACCCTATTTGGTCTTGCTCCAAGTGGGGTTTACCTAGCCACGAACTGTTGCCAGTCGTGCGGTGCGCTCTTACCGCACCTTTTCACCCTTACCGGCACCGAAGTGCTTAGGCGGTTATTTTCTGTGGCACTTTCCGTAGGCTCACGCCTCCCAGGCATTACCTGGCACTTCGCCCTATGGAGCCCGGACTTTCCTCCCCCCCCTAATTTTCATAGAGGGCAGCGACTGTCCAATCGACTCTCCGCCGCGAAGGTTAACGGCACGGCGGCTTGAGGACAAGTATTAAAAGTGCAGCATTGCCATCACGTTCAGACGAAATACAGTTTTGGCCCCGGAACTATTCGGCCTTCTGTTTATCGAGCGCGACCTGATACAACACATTCTTGCGCACCCCGGTAATTTCGGCAGCCAAGGCGGCGGCGCGCTTGAGTGGCATTTCCTTGAGCAACAAATCGAGGACGCGCATGGCCTCGCTGCCCACCGCGTCTTCATTCTCCGGCGCGGTCCAGCCGGCTACCAGCACCACGCATTCGCCGCGCTGCTGATTGCTGTCGCCCTCGACAAACGCCCGCAACGCCTCAAGCGGCAGCCCCTTGAGGGTTTCGAAGGTCTTGGTCAACTCCCGGGCCAGCAAGGCCAGGCGCTCGCCGCCAAACACCAGCTCCATGTCTTGCAGGCATTCAAGAATGCGATGCGGGGCCTCATAGAAGATCAAGGTGCGCGGTTCTTCTTTAAGTGCCTGCAGACGCGCCCGACGCCCTACAGCCTTGGCGGGCAGGAAGCCTTCGAAGATAAAGCGGTCCGAGGGCAACCCGGCGGCCGATAATGCAGCAATCAGCGCGCAGGCTCCTGGAACAGGCACTACATTGATACCAGCGGCGCGCGCCTGGCGGACCAGGTGGTAACCAGGGTCGGAAATCAGCGGCGTGCCCGCGTCGGAAATCAGTGCGACGTCATCACCCGCCAAAAGGCGCGTGATGAAGCGGCTACCCTCTTCACGTTCGTTGTGTTCGTGGCAGGCCGCTAATGGCGTGCTGATACCAAAATGCTGCATCAACCGTTGGGAGTGCCGCGTGTCTTCTGCCGCGATCAATTTCACCTCGCGCAACACTTTCAGCGCCCGGGCACTGATGTCGTCCAGGTTGCCAATGGGCGTCGCCACCACAAAAAGCGAGCCAGCAGTGGAATTCAAAGGACCTGGAGCAGTCAAAGCGCACACCTCGATGGTTGGCAAAAGTCACATTGTAGCGCGTAGAAGCCTTGAAAATATGCCATCACGGCCGATGCCGTTTCAGCCACCGTCAGCTACTGGCAACATTTGCACGACCTAAATCCACGGTTTAACGCCATGAACATCGCGCCTGGGCCAGTGCTTGGGTACACTTCCACGCTAATTTGATCGGTATCAGGAACACTTACATGATCGCTTGCCTGCGGCTGCTCTCCGCCCTCTGCCTCGCTGCCTTGCTGGCCGCTTGCGCCAGTTCGCCCTCCTCCAGTCTTGGCGAACTGCCACGCACGCCCGATGCCAGTATCGAGCAACTGCTCGAACAGGCGACGAACGCCAAGACGCCAGAAAAAGCCGCGTTGCTGCGCCTGAGCGCGGCAGACCTGGCCTACCAGCAGAACAATCCCGGCCGCTCCTCGCAGATCCTTGCGCAAGTGCCCCTGGATGCCCTGAAGCCAGCCGCGCAAGTATTTGCCAGCACCCTGGCCGCAGAACTGGCAATGGGCCGCAACCAGCCCAAGGCGGCCTTGGCAGCGCTGAACCACCCCAGCCTGCAAAGCCTGAAGGAACTGCCGACCGACCAGCAGATCCGCACCGGCACCGTGCATGCACGCGCCTATGAAGCCGACGGCCAGACCCTCGCCGCCGCTCGCGAGCGCGTGGCCATGGCGCCCCTGCTGACGGGCGAGGCTGCCAGCAGCAACCACGAAGCCATTTGGGTATTGATTGCCGCGCTGCCAGCCGAACAGCTGCAAGCCACCGGCAACCCGACACTCGATGGTTGGATCACCCTGGCCCAGGCGGTCAAGGGCGCCGGTACGCTGGAGCAACAACAAGCCGCCATCGACACCTGGCGCGCGCAGAACCCGGGCCACCCGGCGGCGGTGCAACTGCCAGCGCCGCTGACCAAGCTCAAGGAACTGGCCAGCCAGCCCCTGAACAAGATCGCCCTGCTGCTGCCCCAGGAAGGCCCGCTGGCCGCTGTGGGCAAAGCGCTGCGCGAAGGCTTCATGGCGGCTCACTACCAGGCTGAGCAAGCCGGGCAAAAGCCACCGGTTATCGAGTTCTATGACAGCTCGCGCCTGACCTCCCTCGACGACTTCTACGCCAAGGCCCAGGCCGCCGGCGTGCAACTGGTGGTCGGCCCGCTGGAAAAACCGCTGGTCAAGCAACTCAGCGCACGCCCGCAGTTGCCGATCACCACCCTGGCCCTGAACTACAGCGAGACCGATCAAGGCCCGGCGCAGCTGTTCCAGTTCGGCCTGGCCGCTGAAGACGAAGCCCGCGAAGTATCGCGCCGCGCGCGTGCCGATGGCCTGCATCGCGCCGCCGCCATGGTGCCCCGTGGCGAATGGGGTGAGCGCGTCTACAAGGCGTTCCGCCAGGATTGGGAAGCCAATGGTGGCACCGTCATGGGCGTGGAATATGTCGATCAGCCTGTGGCCCTGGCCCAGCAGATCGCCGATCTGTTCCAACTGCGCAAGAGCGAAGGCCGCGCCAAGAGCCTGCAAAGCACGGTCGGCACCGACGTGGCCGCCCAGCCTTCGCGTCGCCAGGACATCGAGTTCATCTTCCTGGCCGTCACGCCGCAACTGGCCCAGCAGATCAAACCGACCCTGAACTTCCAATACGCCGGCGATGTGCCGGTGTACGCGACCTCTCACGTGTTCAGTGCCAGCGGTGACCGCAACCAGTACCTGGACATGACCAATGTGATGTTCTGCGAAACCCCTTGGCTGCTTAACACCACCGACCCGCTGCGCAACCAGGTCGCCGCACAATGGCCGCAAGCCAATGGCAGCCTGGGCCGCCTCTACGCGATGGGCGTGGATGCCTACCGCCTGGCGCCACGCCTGGGCCAGCTCAAGGCACTGCCGGACACTCGTGTCGACGGCCTCTCGGGCAACCTGGGCATCAGCGCCAACCAGCGCGTCGATCGCCAGATGCCGTGGGCGAAGTTCGTCGGCGGCGACATTCAGCGGCTGCCTGATACCCCACGCTGATGCCCGAGCGGTCCAGCGCACAAAGCGGCAAGGATGCCGAACTGCATGCACTCAATTACCTGCAACAACAGGGTCTGCGCCTTCTGGCGCAGAACTGGTTATGTAAACGCGGCGAGCTTGATCTGGTCATGCTTGACGGCGATACAGTAGTATTCGTCGAAGTCCGCTACAGAAAACACGCACAATGGGGTGGCGCGCTCGCCAGTATCGACGGGCGCAAGCGTCAAAAGCTGATACTCGCTGCGCAGTTTTTTCTGCAAAAAGAGCATCGCTGGGCTGACTGCCCATGCCGTTTCGATGTGGTTGCCATGGAAAGCACCCCGTCAGGCACAGCTGATCTGACCTGGCTCAAAAATGCCTTCGACAGCTGATTCGCCGGGCACCTTCACCACTCATTTTTGCTCTTTGCTTTGCGGGCTGCACATTACCTGTGCCAAACAGCCGCGCTACTTAAGGTCACACAGATGGACATGCAATCCCGAATTCGCCAGCTTTTCCAGGCCAGCATCGACACCAAGCAACAGGCGATGGACGTACTTGCACCGCACATCGAGCAAGCCAGCCAGGTGATGGTCAATGCCTTGCTCAACGAAGGCAAAATGCTCTCGTGCGGCAACGGCGGTTCGGCCGGCGATGCCCAGCATTTTTCCTCCGAGCTGCTCAACCGCTTCGAACGCGAGCGCCCGAGCCTGCCGGCTATTGCCTTGACCACCGATTCGTCGACGATCACTTCGATTGCCAACGACTACAGCTACAACGAAATCTTCTCCAAGCAGATCCGCGCCCTCGGCCAGCCCGGCGATGTGTTGCTGGCGATTTCCACCAGCGGCAACTCGGCCAATATTATTCAAGCGATCCAGGCCGCACATGATCGCGAAATGATTGTCGTAGCCTTGACCGGTCGCGACGGCGGCGGCATGGCGTCGCTGCTGTTGCCAGAGGACGTGGAGATTCGCGTCCCGGCCAATGTCACTGCACGTATCCAAGAAGTTCATCTGCTGGCGATCCACTGCCTGTGCGATCTGATCGACAGCCAACTGTTCGGGAGTGAAGAATGACCGTTAATCGCCTCAGTCTTTTGGCCATCACGCTGTGCGTCGCCATCAGCGGCTGCAGCTCGGCTATCACCGCTACACGGGACACCCCTATCCAGGACGACCGGGGCACACGCACCTTCGGCAGCACCATTGATGATTCGCTGATCGAAACCAAGGTGAAGGTCAACGTCGCCAAGGCCGCTACCGACCTGGGCAACGGTGCCTCGCGCATTGTAGTGACCAGCTTCAATGGCGTGGTCCTGCTGGCAGGCCAAACGCCCCGCGCCGATCTCAAGGCCCAGGCCGAGCAAGCCGCCGCCGGCGTGCAACGCGTCAAGAAGGTCCACAACGAACTGCAGGTCATGGACCCGATCACCCTGCTGGCCATCAGCAACGATGCCCTGCTGACCACCAAGATCAAGGCCCAGATGCTGACCGACAGTGCGGTGCCTGGTTCGCGGATCAAGATCGTCACCGACAACGGCATCGTCTACATGATGGGCCTGCTGACCCAGGCCGAAGCCACCCGCGCCGCCAACCTGGTGCAGGGCGTGTCGGGCGTACAGAAGATTGTGAAGGTGTTCGAATACATCGACTGATGTAGATCGAAGGTGCCTGATCGTTCCCACGCTCTGCGTGGGAACGCATCCCGTGACGCTCCGCGTCACCGCACACGCTTCAGCTTTTGCGCCAAGAGTAGGACGCGGAGCGTCCGAGCGGGCATTCCCACGCAGAGCGTGGGAACGATCAAAACACGCAGCCACTAAAAAGGGCGCCGTGCATTGACTGCACGGCGCCCTTTTAGTGCCCAGGGTTTACTGGTATTGCTGGTACGGGTTGCCCTGGAACTGGTTGTTCTGCTGTGGCGCCTGCTGCTGGCCCGCAGGTTGGCCGTATTGCTGGCCAGGGATCGGGCCGAGGTTGACCTCGACACGACGGTTCTGGGCACGGCCGTTCACATCGCCGTTGCTGGCAATCGGGTTATCCGGGCCGGCACCGCGTGCGCTCAGGTTGGCACCGTTGACGCCTTGGGAGGTCAGGTAGTTGGCCACGCTCTGCGCACGGCGCTGGGACAGGTCCATGTTCAGTTGACGGCTACCGGTGCTGTCAGTGTAGCCAACGATCTGGATGGTGTTCTGGTTGAACTGCTTGAGGGAGTTGGCCAGGTTGTTCAGCGGCTGGTAGAAGCTGCTGGAGATCGCGTCCGAGTTGGTGGCGAAGGTAATGTTACCCGGCATGATCAGCTTGATCTGGTCACCCTGGCGCTGCACCTCAACCCCGGTGTTGGCCATGCTTTCACGCAGTTTTTTCTCTTGCTGGTCGGCGTAGTAGCCATAACCTGCCGCACCGGCACCCGCAACCACCGCGCCAATCAGCGCGCCCTTGCCACGGTTGTTATGGTCGATGGCCGCACCGGCCAATGCGCCAGCCAGCGCACCGAGGCCGCCGTATTTGGCGGTTTTGCTCATGCCGCTTTCGGAACCATTGCTGGCCTGTCCCTGGCTGCCGTCATAAGGGTTAGGTGAGGCGCAGCCAGACAACAGGGCTACGGCGGTAGCGACAACAAGCAGACGACGCGGAGTGAACATGAAGGAAGCTCCTACTTTTGCATTCTGTGATGCAGAGGACATTGGCAATGGACCTGTGCCGAGTTTGGAACGCGACAAACGGTAAAAATTCCGTGGAGGGGTGCGTAAAGCATAGCTGTCTTTGGCTTGGGTCTGTGCCTGTGTGTCTGTACCGGCTTGTATCAGAGCCGACAACCCATCACGCACGCACGAAAGGATTCTCCCGCATCTCATCGCCCAGCAACGTATCCGGCCCATGCCCAGTGACCACCGTCGCGCCTTCATCCAGCGTATACAGGCGCTGCTTGATCGACCGCACAATCGTCGCCTGGTCGCCGCCCCATAAATCCGTACGTCCTACCCCGCGACGAAACAAGGTATCGCCGGCGATCAACAGCTTGGCGTCGGCAAACCAGAAACTCATCGAGCCCGGTGTATGCCCAGGAGTATGCAAGGCTACGCCACAACCGCAGGCAAGTTCTTCGTCATGCTCCAGCCAGCGATCCGGAGACGGCACCGGGACGTAGGGCACGCGAAACATCTGGCATTGCATTTCCAGGTTGTCCCACAGAAATTGATCCTCTTTGTGCAGGTGCAGCGTGGCGCCGGTCTTTTCTTTCAATTGCCCGGAGGCCAGGAAATGATCAAGGTGAGCATGGGTGTGGATAATGCTCACCACCTTCAGGCCCAGTGCATCAAGGCGCGCCAGGATCAACTCGTGATTGCCGCCAGGGTCGACTACGATGGCTTTTTTAGTGATCAGGTCGCCAATGATGGTGCAGTTGCACTGCAACGGGCCGACGGGAAAGGTTTCGCGAATCAACGGTTGTTTTTCAATAGTCATGGGTGTCCTGCAAGCTCTCTGGCGCGTTCCAAGTGCAGTATGGTGTAGCTTGCCTCTGCGCGGGAAGGCGTCGATTGCGCGATCTATCCGCTGCTAAGCTACACACGCGCCATTGAAATCCCCCGCTGCAGTCAGTCGCATTTGGAGCAACACCCATGGCGAATCAACAGATCATCTGCGAACACTGCGACTGCGTGTACGAGAAAGTCACGCTCGCCAAACATCAGAAAGCCCTGTGCGTACGTTGCTCGGGCGTGCTGCAGCGCTATAACGGCCTGTCGGTGCAACAACGTCTGGCCCTGACGGTGACTGCCGCAGTGCTGTGGACCTTTGCCAACTTTTACCCGGTGATGAGCATCAGCCTGCAAGGCTTGAAAAACAGCGCCACCCTCTGGGACTCAGTGGTTGCACTGAGCCTGGGGCCAATCACGTTCATTGCACTGGTGGCAGCGATCTCCATTATTATCGCCCCGGTGTTTCAGCTAGCGTTGCTGATCTGGGTGCTGAGTTTCGCCTTGGCCGGCCGGCGCTCGCCAGCGTTCAAGCTGTGCATGCGCTGGCTCGAAGCGCTCAGGCCTTGGAGCATGCTGGAGGTGTGCCTGCTGGGCGCGATGGTCGCGGTGTTCAAGCTGGCCGGCATGCTGGATGTGATCCCTGGCACCGGCCTGTTTGCCTTGGCCGCCCTGAGCCTGTTGCTGATCCGCATTGCCGGGCGCGATGTGCGTGACCTGTGGGACACCGTATGAATTCACCGCCCACCGCTCGCGAGCTGAACCTGTGCCTGTGCCACACCTGCGGCCAGCCCTGCGACATGCGCCTTGAACCCACCGAGTGCGAGCGCTGTGGCGCCGCGCTGCATCGGCGCAAGGTGCAGTCCCTGACCCGAACCTGGGCCTACATGCTCACCGCCCTCGCCTTTTATGTCCCGGCCAATTTATTGCCAGTGATGAACACCACCATGCTCGGCTCGGGCGCAGACAGCACCATCATGAGCGGCGTGCTGGAGTTCTGGCAGCATGGCGCCTGGGACATTGCGCTGATCATTTTCATCGCCAGCATTGCCGTGCCGGGCATCAAGTTCTTGTCGCTGGGGCTGCTGCTGGTCACCGTGCAGCGCAATAGCCAGTGGGCGCGCAAGGAGCGTTCGAAGCTGTTTCGGTTTATCGAACTGATCGGCTACTGGTCGATGCTCGATGTCATCGTGGTCGCCCTGGTGGCCGCGCTGGTGAAGTTTCAAGCCCTGGGCACGATCGAACCGCGCCTGGGTATTCTGTTTTTTGGCCTGGTGGTCGTGTTTACGATGCTCGCGGCCATGAGCTTTGATCCCCGGCTAATCTGGGAAAACCCACCTAACGAGGAGACCTCGGATGAGCTCATCCAAGGCTGACACCCCTGCGGGGCAACCCGTGATCAAGACGCGTCGTTTCAGCGTTTCGCTGGTCTGGATCGTGCCGATTGTCGCCGTGCTGGTGGGGATCTCGCTGGTGATCCACAGCGTCATGCAACAAGGGCCGACCATCGTCCTCAACTTCAAGACCGGCAGCGGGCTGGTTGCCAACAAAACCGAGGTCAAATACCGCAACGTGGTGATCGGCCAGGTAACCGCCGTGGCCCTGAGTGATGACCAGAAAAGCGTCAACGCCACCGTCGAGCTGGTCAAACAGGCCGAAAGCTTCACCCGCGAAGATTCGAAATTCTGGGTGGTGCGCCCGCGCATTGGCGCAGGCGGCGTGTCGGGCATCGACACGTTGTTGTCCGGCGACTACATCGGCGCAGACATCGGCCAGTCCGAGACCCGCGCCAAGCACTTTACCGGCTTGGAAAACCCGCCGCCCATCACTTACGGCGAGCCGGGCAAGCGCTTCACCCTGCACACCCAGGCTCTGGGCTCCCTGGACATCGGCTCGCCGGTCTATTACCGCAAAATCCCGGTGGGCCAGGTGGTGGCCTATGAGCTGGACAACGAGGGCAAGGGCGTGAATGTCGAGATCTTCGTGCATGCGCCCAATGATGTGTACATCACTGAGAACACGCGGTTCTGGAACGCCAGTGGCGTCGACTTGAGCGTTGGCGCCAATGGCTTCGCGCTGAAAACCGAATCCTTGTCGTCCATGTTGATGGGTGGGATCGCCTTCCAGGCGCCGCCCTACAACCCCAATGACAAACCGGCCGAAGAAAGTCGCAGCTTTGAGTTGTTCGAAGACCAGCAAAGCGCCCTCGCCCCACCCAACGGCAAGGGCCAATACATGGTCCTGCGTTTCGATCAGGCTCTGCGCGGGCTGAAAGTCGACGCACCGGTGGAGTTCCTTGGCGTGGAGTTCGGCAGGGTTGTATCGATCAACCTGGATTTCGATGCGAAGAAACGCACCTTCCCGGTCAATGTCGGCATCGTGATCTACCCGCAACTGCTCGGCGAGGCCCACACCAAGCTGCTCAAGGCCATGAACAATAACCCTGACGATGAGGCCGCCGGCGTACGCCTGATTGGTACCTTCATCGAAAACGGCCTGCGCGCCCAGGCCCGCAGCGGCAACTTGCTGACTGGCCAGCTGTACATCGCCCTGGACTTCTACCCCAAGGCCGAGAAAGTCGCGTTCGACCCGAACCAGCGACCCGTGGGCATCCCCACCATCCCGGGCAACCTGGAACAACTGCAAGAGAAGTTCGAAGGCATCGTCAACAAGATCAGCCAACTGCCTGTCGAGCGCATTGCCGGCAACCTCGATGCCAGCCTGGTCGAACTGCGCAAGGGCCTGGCGCAATTCAACGCCAAGACACTGCCGGGTGTGCAGACGACCTTGGCCGACGTGAGCAAGACCCTGCAATCGGCCAGTTCAACCCTGGCCGAAGACTCGCCGCAGCGTGAACAACTGACCCAGACCCTCGACGAGTTGGGACGCATGTCGCGCTCCCTGCGCGAGCTTTCGGATTACCTGGGCCGGCATCCGGAGTCGCTGATTCGCGGCCGCCCCGATAATGCCGCACCGACGGACCTGCAAGGGCCACCCCGCAAATGACCATTGGAGCCGCCATGACATTGCCGTTGAAGATCACGTTGCTGAGCGCCCTGTTGCTGCTCGGTGCCTGTCGCAGTGAACCCATCGCCTTTCATACCCTGACCCCCGCGCACTTGAGCCCGAGTACGCGAGCAGAGGCCGGCGGTGTACGCATTGAGAGCATCAGCGTGCCGCCCCAGGTCGACCGCGCGCAGATAGTGATCCGCCAGGGCGACAGCGGCCTGGCGATTCTTGAAACCCAATGGTGGGCCGCCACCCTCGCCGATGAACTGAGGAGCGCTTTGGTCGATCAGTTGGCCAACAGCAATGCCCGGCAAGCCGTGGCGTTGCGCGTGGACGTGCAGCGCTTTGACTCGGTACCGGGGCAGTACGCGTTGCTCGATGTGCGCTGGCGCCTGAGGCAAATCAATGGCGACCGTCCGGCGTTGACCTGCCGCACCACTTTGCAGTCGCCTGCCGGGCCGAGCATCGACGAACTGGTGGTGGCGCACCAGAACAACCTCAAGCGGTTCGCGGCGCTGATCAATCAGACCGTCGACACTTCACTCAAGGGCTGCCCGACCGCGCCTTGAGCCACGGGCTCAGGCCAGCAAGCCCATGGACTTGGCCCGCGCGACTGCCTGGGTACGACGCTCCACGCCGAGCTTGCTGTTGATGTGGCTGGCGTGGGTCTTCACCGTGTGCAGGGAGATGAACAGCTGATTGCTGATTTCCTGGTTTGAACAGCCTTGGGCAATCAGTTGCAGCACCGCCAGCTCTCGGGTGCTCAGGGTTTCCTGTTGAGGTGAGGCTTCAACCGCAATGACTTGGGGCAGCAGCGCCAGCAAGCTCTGGTTGAGCAGCCCATGGGAGTCCTTGCCCAGTTGCTCGCGCATCCACTGGGGGTAACCCTCCAACACGCGTTGAAACGGCTGCAACGCACCGCCCGAGCCGGCTTGCAGGGCACGGGCCAATACCGGCCTGGCCTTAGCCTCCTGGCCATTCTCCAGAAGCAACTGCACCTGCTGGACCAGCGCCATCAGGGCAATCATCTGGCGCCCGCTGTCATGGGCCTGCTGGGCCAGCGCTTCGAGGCGTTGCAGCGCAATGTCGGGTTGATGGCGAGTGGCATCGAGCGCGGCTTGTTGCAGCTCGATATGTTGCGGCAGGTGCGGATGAAACTCGGGGGCGGCCGCGGCGTGCTCGCCGTTGTAGGTCTGCCCCAGGCGGGCCAGCCAGGCGTCGGCCAGGTCAGTGCGACCCTGGGCCAGCCACAGCTCGCATTTGATCAGGGTGATCATCGCCAGGTAATAGATCGGCGGCACATCCCAGATGTGCATCAAGCGCTCGGCCTCGGCCAGTTCGGCAAAGGCATTGGCAAACTCCCCACGCCGCCCTTCGAAACTGGCGATGACACAGTGCCCGATCAGCACACTGATATCGCGGCAGGCGCGGGCCTCGGCCAGGCCGGCGCGCAAACGCGCAAGGCCGGCTTCGGGCTGGTAACGCACCAACAGCAGGTAACCTTCGTAAAGCGACAACCGTGCGCGCACGGCATACAGGCGCAGGGGTGCCAGCCCATGCAGGCGTTCCAGGCCTTGGCGAACTTCATCCAGAGAACGCAGGATCTCACCCCGCGACTGCAACACCCGCGCTCGGTCGTAATGGGCCAAGGCCTCAAACAAGGGGTTACCGACGCGCTGCGCCAGTTCCAGAGATTCGCGGTTCAGGCCACGGGCGCGCCACAGGTCGGCATCGGCGATTGCCAGGTTGGACAGAGTCGAGAGGCACACCAGGCGCTGGCCGTAACGCTTTTGCGGCAGGCTTTCCAACGCCTCTTGGCAATAGCGCTGGGTCAGCTCACGGTCTCCGCGCCCACGGGCAATGATCCCGCTCAGCGCCAACCATTGGGCCAACATGGATTTTTGCGCGGTGGCCGATGGCGCCGGCAGGAAGCGGCTGAGGTAACTGGACAGTTCCTGCGCCGCATCCAGTTGGCATGCGAGCCCCAGCGCCCAGCTGTACAGCACGATCAAACGCGGCGTGCTGATCAGCAAGCTGTCGGGCAGGTCCATCTTCCAGCGCAGCAGCATGCCGATGTTCTGCTCTGCCAGCAGTTGCTCTTCGGACAGGTTCTGCACCAGGTTCGCCGCCACATCCAGGTGCCCGGCCCGCAGCGCCTGCTCCACCGCCTCGTCGATCAAGCCCTGGGCGTTAAACCAGCGACAAGCGCGCAAGTGCAAGCTGGCCGGCGGCAAGGTGGCACTCTTCTCGCGGCGGGGGCGCAGCAGATCGGAGAACAAATGGTGATAACGGTACCAATGGCCTTGCTCATCCAACGGCACCAGAAACACTTGATGAGCCTGCAGATAACGCAGGATTTCTGCGCTGTCATGGGCCTCTCGGATGGCGTCGCACAGTTCGCTGCAAAAGCGCTCCTGCGGTGCGGTGTCGTACAGGAACGCTTGCACTTCTGCGGGAAGGCAGTCGATGACTTCTTCGAGCAGGTAATCGCGAATCAGCCCTTCGCCACCGTGCAGGCTTTGGGGCAAGGCGCCCTCACTGCCCGCTTCGGAGGCCGCCAACAGCCAGAAGCGCAGGCCGGCGACCCAGCCCTCGCTACGGCGGATCAGGTTTTCCAACGCCTCACCGCGCAACGCATTGCCGTGTCCATCCAGCACCGCCAGGGATTCATCGTGAGTCAGGCGCAGGTCTTGCTCATGCAGTTCCAACAGGTGCCGCGACAGGCGCAGGCGTGCCAGGTGCCAGTCCGGACGCTGCCGGCTGGTGACCAGCACCACCAGTCCATCAGGCAAATGGTTGAGGAAAAATTGCAGGCAGCGATCCAGCACCGGGCCCTGGGCCAGGTGATAGTCATCCAGCACCAGCAATAACGGCGAACGCGCAGACAGGTGCATGGCCAGCTCGTCGAGCAGGCCATCGAGCCATTCTTCGAAGGCAAAGGGTTGGTGACGCTGGCGCATTTTCAGCAAGCCCATGGATTGGGCGCCGAGTTGCGGGAAATACTGTTGCAAGCCGTCGAGCAGCCGCTCCAGGAAACGGCCGGGGTCACTGTCTCTTGGGCTCAGGCCCAACCACAGGCTTTGCCACTGAGCTGGCAAGCCCTGGCAAAACTCCACCGCCAACGAACTCTTGCCAAACCCAGCAGGCGCGCTGACCAGCAACAGTCGCCCCTCCAGGCCCGCATTCAGCCGTTCGCACAGGCGTGGGCGCAGCACGTAGCCGTCAGGCAGCGGCGGCCTGTAGAAGCGGCCTTCCAGGGTCGGCATCACCACACTGGCAGGCCCATGGGTTCGGGACAGATCAGTCATCGCCGGGCTCTTGTAGAAGGCTGTTGTCGGCATTGCAGATGTCTGCAGACTAGCGGTAAAAGCGGCGGGATTGTAGATCTTTGCAACAAATGGCTGAAAAAGAACTGCGACAAAAAATATCTCTTCCAGCCACCAAGAAAGAAGTAGGAGCGAGCTTGCTCGCGAAGGGCTCAAAAACAACGCGCCCATTCAGGATGGGCGCGTGAGGCGTGACGCAGAGCGTCACAGGAAGCGCTCCCACGCAGAGCGTGGGAGCGATCATTAGCAGAGGTTAGCGAACACCGTCCTGGCGCAGGGCCGCTGGGGTGAAGTCGCTGGTGCTGGCGGTGAAGCCAAAGTCATAGGCCTGCTTCTCTTCGTTCTTCATGCCCAAGGCCAGGTAGCGGCCGGACTGCAGGTCGTAGAGGGTTTCCAGGGCGTACCACGGCACTTGCTTGTCGTAGTAGTTCTCGGCATGGGCTTCGGCGACACGCCACAGTTGGCCACGACCGTCGTAGTGGTCGATCACCGCGGCTTGCCAGGTGTCTTCGTCAATGTAGAAGTCACGCTTGGCGTAAATGTGGCGCTGGCCTTCCTTCAAGGTGGCGACCACGTGCCAGACACGGCGCAGCTCGTAGCGAGCCAGGTCCTGGTTGATGTGGCCAGCCTTGATGATGTCGGCGTACTTGAGCTTGGGATCGTCGACCTTGTAGCTGTTGGAGGCGATGTAGATTTCTTTCTTGCCTTCCAGCTTCCAGTCGTAGCGGTCCGGCGCACCGTTGTACATGTCGAGGTTGTCGGAAGTGCGCAGGCCATCGGCGGCGGTGCCCGGCCCGTCATAGGAGACTTGGGGCGCCCGACGCACGCGGCGCTGACCGGCGTTGTAGACCCAGGCCGACCGCGGTTCTTTGACCTGGTCCAGGGTTTCGTGCACGAGCAGTACACCACCGGCCAGGCGCGCTGGCGCAGTCACTTGCTGCTTGAAGTAGAACAGCACGTTGCCTGGGTTTTTCGGATCGAAGTCCTTCATCTTGTCGCGGAACACGAACTGGTCGCGGAAATACACCAGGCTGTAGGAACCGTTGGTTTGCGGGGTGGCCTGGGTGACCAGGCGGGTGACGCTGCCGCCGCGGTAACGGGTGATGTGGTTCCAGATCACTTCAACGCCGCTCTTGGGAATCGGGAACGGGACGGCGGTTTCGAAGTTTTCCAGGCCGTTGCCGCCGGACACCAGGTTGGTGGTGGTGGCGTTTTTCTTGATCGAGGCAAACACCTCAGCCGGCACGGTGGCACCGCGATGGGTCGGGTACACCGGCATCTTGAAGCTGTCAGGGTAACGCTTGAACATCGCGTATTGCCCGGGCGCCAGCTTGTCTTTGTATTGCTCGACGTTCTGCGCGGTGATGGTGAACTGCGGTTGCTCGCTGGCATACGGGTTGGCGAGGAAACCACGGGCGTCGACTGCGCCGGCATTGGTGGGCAATGGCGACCATTTTGGAATGGTGCCAGCCGCGTTACCCGCCATCTCGGCGCCCATCGGGGTCAGGGTCGTGCCGAGCTTGGCGGCTTCATCTGCCGAGACTGCCGCCATGACGTTACTCGCCAGGATCGACAGCCCAAGCACACCCACGTGCAACAGACTTTTTGTTATTTTCATGCTCTGGTCTTCCTGAATACATGCCACTTGAAAAGAGTGTGCTTAGAAGTTGGCGCCGAAGCTCAAGGCGACAAAGTCGCGGTCATCCACGGTGCTGAACTTGCCACCAAAGAAGTTGGTGTACGCCAGGCTCGCGGTGTAGGTGTTCTGGTATTCGGCATCCAGGCCCAGGCTGACCGCCTTGCGACCTTCTTCAAAGTTGCCGCCAGGGCCTGGCGAGTAACCTTTGACGTCATGGGACCAGGCCACGTTGGGCTTGAGGTTCACGCCCGCGAACACATCCGGGTATTCCCAGATGGCACGGGCACGGTAGCCCCAGGACGTTGCGGTGGTGTAACCGTCGTTATTGCAGTTGGTGTTCAGGCCGGCAGCGTTGGGCAAGCCGGCGCCGTTGGCGGTGGAGTTGTTGAGGGCGTTGCAGAACCCACCTGGCAACGTGCCTGGGCCGAACACTGGGTCGCGGCCGTAACGAGCCTGGGATTTGCTTTCCAGGCCGCCCACGTGGGTCACGCCGATTTCACCGACGGTGGTGAGGCGGCTGGCGCCCATGACCTGGTCGAAGAAGTGCGTGAAGGTGGTCTGGAACTGGGTGACTTCCTTGCGGTTGTAGCCGTGCAGGTCCTGGCCCGGCGTGCCCTTGAGCACGGACGCATTGCCAAAGCCTGGGATCGGCGTGACACCGGCGAACAGAATGTCAGTGGTGCTCAACTGCACCGGCGCATTCGGACGGTAGCTCAACTCACCGCTCCAGGCGGTGCCGGTAGGCAAGGTGGTGGAGAAGCTCAGGCCGTAGAGGCGGATATCTTCCGGGTACTCGACGAAGTAATTCGAGCTGCCCGCCACGATCAACGGCCGCAAGGCTCCCAGTGGCCCCAGCGGACGCGTGTAGGCCGCCGATGGCGCGCCCTGTGCACTGAAGATCGGCGCACGGCTATGGTAGTTCATGAAATACGCGCCGAACTCAGTATCCAGCGGTTCGAAGTTGTAGCGCATGGCCACGCCGAACTGGCCGCTGTCGCGTGCATCACGGTCCGGCCCACGGCGCACCAGCACGCCTTCGCTGTTGACGTCCACACCCAAGGCACCCAGGGTCGGCAGGGCGGCGGCAGGAATGGTGGAACGCTTGTTCAGTACCCGCAGGTTATTGCTGCAACCATCGGAGATCACGTCCGGCTGCGAGAAGAACGTGCCGCAGTTATCGGTCACGGTCTGGTCCCACTCCAGCTGGTAAAACGCCTCGGCCGACAGGTTGTCGGTGAGCGACTGGGACACGTAGAACATGTTCACCGGGATCAAGCCTTCCTTGATCTCGGCCCCCGGACGGCGAAACGCCGACACGTCGATCGGGTTGATGGAGTTGATGCCGCCACCGATGAAGGTACTTTCGCCCCAGCTCACCACCTGCTTACCAAAACGCACGGAACCCGGCGCATCGGCAATGGAATAGTTGTGGTAAACGAATGCATCGAGAATCTGCCCGCCCGAAGACTTGGCGCCCTCTTTGCGGTTGTTGTCGCTGATGTCCTTGAACGGACGGCTTTCGTCCTTGAGTTCGAAGTCGTACCAGTACTTGCCCCGCACAAACACACCGGTGTCGCCGTACTTCAGTTCCAGGTCGTGGATGCCCTTGAAGATCTTCGAGAAGGTCTCGCCGCGCTTGAAGTTCAGGTGGCCGTCATCGGAGGTCTGGGACAGGCCCTTGCCGCCGTTGTTGGCACCGATCAGGTCACGATTGGGTTTGGCTGTGGACCAGCTCGCCCCCACGGAAAGCGACGAGTCAAAGCTCCCTTCGATTTCACCAATGTTGAAACTGACGCCGAATGCCGGCCCGGCGAGCGTAGAAGCGAGGCTGACGGCCAGGGGCAGTCTTGCCCGGCGCCAGAACTGGTTTACTGAGGTCATCGACGCTACTCCATGTGCATATTTTATTGTTATGGCAGTGAGCCCTTTCTTCAGATGTAACGGCCGGGATACAACGATTCCAATGCCGCATCGCCACCGAGCCTCCATGGCTCGAAGCGCAACATCCGCGAAAAACTCTGAAAGGGACTATAGCCAGAGGGGGGTAGTGCTAAAGTGTGATTTGCATCACCAACCTGTCTGCCACAACCCTTTCGCCACGCCGACGAAGGTCGACGCGGGAAGGATGGCTGAAATTCGGCAAATCACAAGTAAAGGCTTGATATAGAGCATTGCCGCGCCCGAACGGGCGCGGCGAGAGGGCTTAGAGCGTGGACAGGAACGTGCTGTTGTTGGCCTGCCATTCGATGATGTCGACACGGATACGTTTCTTGTCGAGCTTGCCGACACTGGTCTTGGGAATTTCAGTAACAACGGCGATCTGGCTCGGGATCGCCCACTTGCTCAAATGGCCCAGCTCGACAAAAGGCTTGAGGTGTTCCTTGAGCTCTCGCGCATCGATCACATGACCTTCACGCACCACCAACAGCGCGAAGGGACGCTCGCCCCATTGCGGATCGGCAATGCCTACCACCGCCACTTCCCGCACCGCCGGGTGGCGGCTGACCAGGTCTTCCAGAGCCAGGGAAGAGATCCATTCGCCGCCGGTCTTGATCACATCCTTGATGCGGTCGCGGATATCAATCACGCCGAAGGCATCCAGCGTGGCCACATCACCGGTGTGCAACCAACCACCGGCCCAGAGTTCGGTGCCCTTTTGCGGTTCTTTGTAGTAACCCTCGGTCAGCCACGGCGCGCGCAGCACCAGTTCGCCCTGGGTTTCGCCATCGGCGGGCAGGAAATGACCGTCAGTGTCCATGATTGCCGCCTCAACCAACGGGCCCGGCACACCGGCCTTGATGCGGTAGGTGGTGCGCTCATCTTCGCTGCCGGCCATCAACTCATCATTGAGGTGAGCGCAAGACACCAGCGGCCCGGTCTCGGACATGCCATACGCGGCGGTCAGTTGAATGCCCCGAGCCTTGGCGGCTTCGTACAGCGAACGGTTGAGGGCGCTGCCGCCGATGACGATTTTCCAACCGCCGAAATCCACGTTCTGCGCAGCCTTGGCGTTGAGCACCATTTGCAGGATAGTCGGCACACAGTGGGAGAACGTCACCTTCTCCTTGCGCCACAGTTCTACCAGGTATTCCGGGTCGTAGCGGCCGGGGTACACCTGCTTGAGCCCGAGCATGGTCGCCACATACGGCAAGCCCCAGGCGTGTACGTGGAACATCGGCGTGATCGGCATGTACACGTCGTTGGTGCCCAGCAGCCGCACGCTGTCGACGCTGCCCATGATGGTCGCCACGCCAATGGTGTGCAGCACCAGTTGCCGATGGGTGAAGTACACACCTTTGGGGTTACCGGTGGTGCCGGTGGTGTAGAACGTGGTGGCGACCGAGTTTTCGTCAAAATCCTCGAAGTCATAGCTGGGGCTGGCGGCGGCCAGGAGGGTTTCGTACTCACCGACAAGATTGGGTAGCTCGGCGGTGTGGGTGTCACCATCGGTAATCAACAAGGTCTTGTCGACGGTAGTGAGCTGCCCGGCAATCGCCTGGTAGAGCCCCACGAACTCACTGTTGACCAGCACAAAGCGGTCTTCGGCGTGGTTCATGGTGTACAGAATCTGCTCCGGCGACAGCCGCACGTTAATGGTGTGAATCACCGCGCCAATCATCGGGATGGCGAACATGCACTCCAAGTAACGGTGGCTGTCCCAGTCCATCACCGCCACGGTATCACCGGCCTTGACCCCGGCTTCAGTCAGCACATTGGCCAGGCGCGCAACGCGCTCGATCAGCGTCGGGTAGCTGTAGCGCAGCTTGTCGCGATAGATAATTTCCCGGGTCTTCTCGTAGCGAGTCCCGGACATCAACAGGCGCTTGATCAACAGCGGATATTGGTACGCACCTTCGGCGGGCGGGATAACACGGGTCTGCAACATAAGAATCCCTTTAATGACTGCACGGTCTTGGCTTGAAGACCTGCACTGTAGAGCGCTTATGTTTCAGCCAAATCAGCCAAAGGAATGATTTGCAGGGGCCAGCAAATGCTAGCGTTACGCCATTATCCGGACGTCATTGCGTTCCAGCAATCGACGGTAACCACGATGCGAAGCGAGCCGCTCTTGATCTTGATCTGCTTTTGATCTCAAGCGCCCCGTCAAACCACGCTGGCCGGAATTCGACAGGGATTTGGGGGGTAAACCGGCAGGGATGCCGGTTTAGCCGCCCCGCGCCATGGATGGCGCGTGGCGGCGGCCCCCCAAATCACTGGCGGATTACGGGCACACCGAGCCTAGGCGAGGTGCCGAGTGGTGGGGCAAGAGCGTTTTGCTTACTTTTGCGCTTTTCAAAAGTGAGCCGCTGTCAGAGCGGAACCCTAAGCGGCCGTTACCGCAGCAATGGATATGTACACAATCCAACCGTGTTGACTGCCAGCCCGCCTTCGCGAGCAAGCCCGCTCCCACAGTTGGATCGTTAGGGTGTCAGGTAGGTAGGTGTCGGCTGTCAGGCCGACATCGCAGGCAAGCCAGCTCCCACATTTTGTCCCTGCCCGCTTGAGTGAACGCGCTTACTTCATGCTGGTGAAGGCCAACTTCACCCCAATGGCAATCAACACCGCGCCCATGGCCCGATCAAACCAATGCCCCATCCGCGCAAACCCCGCGCGTACACGCTGCTGGCTGAACAGCATGGCCACCAGGCAAAACCACAACGCCGTCGCCACCGCCAGGTACACCCCATAACCGGCCTGCACCGCCAATGGTGTGTGGGGGTTGATCACCACGGTAAACAACGACAGGAAAAACAACGTGGCCTTGGGGTTCAAGCCATTGGTCACAAAGCCTGCGGTAAACGCGCCGCGTGGAGTGCGCTCGCCCGCTTCACGGTGCAGCTCGCCCTCGGCCGCAGGCTTGGCCGGCTGGGCGCGCAGGGCCTTGAAGCCGATGTACAGCAGGTACGCCGCTGCAGCCCACTTCAACGCATTGAACAGCACGATGGACTGGGACACGATCAAGCCAATACCCAGCAACGAGTAACCCACATGCAGGAAAATTGCCGAACCGACGCCCAGTGCCGTCCATGTGCCGGCACGGCGGCCGTGGGTCACACTTTCACGCACCACCACGGCGAAATCCGGGCCGGGGCTGGCCACCGCCAGCAAGTGAATCAAGGCTACGGTCAAAAACTCGGCGACGTACATGCTCACTCCATTAAGTAACTGATTATTTCATCTGATAGGCTCGGCAGATTACGCCTTCGAACCTCGTCGCAAAAGGTACAGTTGATCATGAACAATCGCCGCGCCGTCTTCCTCGACCACCCTTCCCTGGACTTGGGCGACCTCGACCTCAGCGGTTTGCATGACTGCTTCAGCCAGTTGCAGTTGTTTGAACAGACCACGCCAGAAAATGTGCTGGAGCGCTTGCAAGGCGCCCAAGTCGCCATCAGCAATAAAATCCCGCTCACGGCCCACACCCTGGCCGCCTGCCCCGAGCTCAAGCTGATCCTGGTGTCGGCCACCGGCACCAACAATATCGACCTTGAAGCCGCCCGCGCCCACGGCATCACTGTGAGCAACTGCCAGGGCTATGGCACGCCGTCGGTGGCCCAGCACACGATCATGCTGTTGCTCAACCTCGCCACGCGCTTGAAGGACTACCAACAGGATGTAGCCGCGGGCAAATGGCAGCAGGCCAAACAGTTTTGCCTGCTGGACCATCCGATCGTCGAACTGGAAGGCAAAACCCTCGGCCTGCTCGGCCACGGTGAACTGGGCAGTGCCGTGGCACGCCTGGCTGAAGCGTTTGGCATGCGTGTGGTGCTCGGCGCGATACCTGGGCGCCCTGCCCGCGCCGACCGTGTGCCGCTGGATCAATTGCTGACCCAGGCCGATGCGCTGACCCTGCATTGCCCACTCAACGAGCACACCCGCGACTTTATCGGCGCTCGTGAACTGGCGTTGCTCAAACCCGGCGCGTTTATCGTCAACACCGCACGCGGCGGCTTGATCAATGAACAGGCCCTAGCCGACGCACTGCGCAGTGGTCATCTGGGCGGCGCGGCGACTGATGTGCTGAGCGTCGAGCCACCCGTCAATGGCAATCCGCTGCTGGCTGGGGGCATTCCACGGTTGATCGTCACACCCCACAACGCCTGGGGCAGCCGCGAAGCGCGGCAGCGCATCGTCGGCCAACTCACGGAAAACGCCCTGGGCTTTTTCAGCGGCGCCCCGCTGCGCGTCGTCAGTTGATAAACTGCGCCCCTTTTCAAGGAGCAGACTATGGATCCGCGCAGTGAAGTACTGCTTCGCCAGGCCGAACTTTTTCAAGGCAACCTGCTGCTCGTGGGTTTGCCTGCGGACGATTTGCTTGGGCGCCTGCCCAACGCCCACGGCTGGTGCTGGCATGCCGGTGACCAGGCGGCGCTCGATGCGCGCTTCGCCGAACGCAGCCAGTTTGGCGTGACAGTGCCCGAGCGCGCCTTTGATGCGGCGGTGATTTTCCTGCCCAAGTCCAAAGACCTCACCGACTACCTGCTCAATGCCGTGGCTGCGCGCCTGCCGGGCGCCGAGCTGTTTCTGGTGGGCGAGAAAAAGGGCGGTATCGAAAGCGCCGCCAAACAGATGGCTCCGTTCGGCAAACCGCGCAAGCTCGATAGCGCACGGCATTGCCAGTTGTGGCAGGTCACCGTCGCCAACGCGCCGCAAGCCGTGGCGCTTGAGAGCCTGGCGCAGGTCTTCGACGTACCGCTGGCCGAAGGCCCGCTGAAGGTCGTGAGCTTGCCAGGTGTGTTCAGCCATGGGCGCCTGGACCGCGGCACCGAGTTGTTGCTGGAGCACTTGGACAAGCTGCCCAGCGGCAACCTGCTCGACTTTGGTTGCGGCGCGGGGGTGCTGGGTGCTGCGGTCAAACGCCGCTACCCGCATAACACCGTGACGATGCTGGACGTGGATGCCTTCGCCGCCGCCAGCAGTCGTCTGACTTTGGCAGCGAACGGCCTGGAAGCCGAGGTATTGACCGGTGACGGAATCGACGCGGCGCCCATGGGTTTGAACGCGATTTTGAGCAACCCGCCGTTCCATGTCGGCGTGCACACCGATTATTTCGCCACGGAGAACCTGCTGCGAAAAGCGGCGAAACACCTGGCAAAAGGTGGCGAACTTCGCCTGGTTGCCAATAGCTTCCTGAAGTATCAACCACTGATCGAAGAGCATTTGGGCATCTGCGCAATCAAGGCCGAAGGCAATGGTTTTCGCATTTACCGTGCCAAGCGCCCCTGAGGGAGGTTTGAAAAAGAACGCTTGCCGAATGGGTTTTGCCTAGGCAGAATCCGCAGCGTCCTAGGGGAGTAGTCTCCCACGAGCGCCATGCTCGTCCGGCATACGTCAACATACTTGGTCAGCAGACCATGGCGTATGCGACCCAGGAGTCCGCACAGACGGACCGGGGTTTGACAAGACCTATGACACGCACACCTTACCCGGGGCGGGAAGGCTGTACGTGTCATAGCCGTGTCGACCCGCCCCTGGAAACTACCTGATGCTGGATTCACTACTCGTTCCTACCGCAATCGTTGCCTTGGCCGAAATCGGCGACAAGACGCAACTGCTCGCACTCATCCTTGCCGCACGCTTTCGCAAACCCTGGCCGATCATCGCCGGCATTGTCGCCGCGACCCTGGCCAACCATGCGGCGGCCGGTGCCGTGGGCGCCTGGTTCGGGAGTTTCTTCTCGGATGCGGTGCTGCACTGGATCCTCGCCGCAAGCTTCTGCGCCACAGCGCTGTGGACCCTGGTGCCGGACAAACTCGATGATGACGAAGCCAGTACTACCCGTAAGTTCGGGCCCTTCCTGACCACCTTGATTGCGTTCTTCCTCGCCGAAATCGGCGACAAGACCCAGATCGCCACGGTGATGCTGGCGGCGCAATACCCGGAATTGTGGCTGGTGATTATCGGTACCACCCTGGGCATGCTGATTGCCAACGTACCGGTGGTGCTGGCGGGGAATTTTGCCGCGGAGAAACTGCCGCTGACCTTGATTCGTCGCTTGGCGGCTACGGCGTTCTTCGTGCTGGCGGTTATTGCGGTGTACAAGGCCATGCAAAGCAGCGGCTGGATCTAAGCCCTGATGCCTGTAGGAGCGAGCTTGCTCGCGAAAAACTCACCGGCGCCGCGTTTATTCAGGCAACACGCGTTATCGCTGACGTTTCTCGCGAGCAAGCTCGCTCCTACACGCCGTCGATCAGGACTTCTTGGCCTGCTGGTAGAGCGGCATCACCTTCGGAATCGCCGCCTGCAACGACGCGATGCGGCTGTCGGAAGCCGGGTGTGTGCTCATGAATTCCGGTGGTGCGCCTTCCGAAGCCTTGGCCATCTTGTTCCACAACGTGATGGCCGCGTTGGGGTTGTAGCCAGCGCGGGCGGCCAGTTCCAGGCCGATCAGGTCGGCTTCGTTTTCATTGCTGCGGCTGTTGGGCAAGGTCATGCCGTAGTTGGCCACGGTATCGGCCAGTGCCAGGCTGTCCTGGCCGAGACCGAATATTGCCCCGGCGCCCTGCTTGGCCATCTGGATACCGTAAGCCTTGGACATGGCTTCGCGGCCGTGTTCACGCAAGGCGTGGGCGATTTCATGGCCCATTACCGCAGCCAGTTCGTCATCGGTGAGCTTGAGGTTGTCGATCAAGCCGCTGTACACCAAGATCTTGCCGCCAGGCCCGCAGTTGGCGTTCATCTCATCGCTTTTGATCAGGTTCACGTCCCAGTTCCACTGGGCGGCATCCGCGCGGAAAGTCGGCGCCTGGGCGATCAGGCGCTTGGCAATGGCCTGCACGCGCTTGGCGTTGGCGCTGCTCTTGTCCAGCACCCCTTTGCTGCTGGCTTCACCCAGGGTCTGCTGATAAGACTGGGCATACATCTGGTCGACTTCCTGACTCGACAGCATGCTGAACATGTACTGCTTGCGCTCTACCCCAACGGCGCCGCCGCTGGTGGTATTGACCGACTGACAACCCGCCAGCAGCATCGCTGCAACCAAACCGCTTACCACCAATGACTTCTTCATGAACACGCTCCCTGAAAACATGGCGCGTATCGTAGGCGGTCATTTGTATCTGCGCCAGATACACCAGACGTTTAACCGCTGAATTTCAGATACATCCGAACGTGGAACGACTGACAAAGCTCACGCCGGGGTCAGGCATTCCGGCCCGTTGAGCTTCGGATCGTTGACCATATTGGCCAGTACCCGCTCGCGCAACGCAGCAGGCTCAGCCGCCAGCATGCCCTGCAGCACATGAAGCGGTGTCGCGGGGTCGAGCCAGGCGGCCTGCCCTGCCGCGTCCAGGATCAATGGGCGCCGCTGACTCTGTGCCGCCTGGGTGACCACGGCCGTGCTCAGCCATACCTGCTCCTGCACCGGATACGCTTCCCAGATCGCGGCAAAGAATAGCGTTGAGCCCTCCCCCGGTGTGAGCCAGTACGGGCGCTTGCGCTGGGTGCCGCGCCATTCATAAAAGCCATTGGCGGGCAGCAGGCAACGGCGCTGGCGGAATGCTTCTCGGAACATCGGCTGTTCGGCCAGGGTTTCGGCGCGGGCGTGAGCCGGGGTGCGCGACAGGTCGGTGAGCCAGGGCGGCGTCAGCCCCCAGCGGGCACGCGCCAGGGTGAGCTGGCCCTCGCTCAGGCGCTGGATCAGCACCGAATCATTGGGGGAAATGTTCCACTGGGCCTGCTGATCGGCGGGGAAGCCGGGCAAGGCAGCAAAGGCAGGGTTCCAGCGAAACAGGGCATAACGTCCACACATGGGGCAACACGACTCTTGGGGTAAACCGACCGACAGCCTAACAGACCAATACGTCGGGAAAGCTGTCGGGTTCGTCGCCGGGCAACGGTTGTGCGCCGATATAGGCAGTGATCAGCTCGCGGGCGCTGGCGGCCTGGTCATTGTCGACCTCCAGCCCCAGCAAGCCGAATATCGGCAACTCGCCCGTGCCGCCGAGCAGGTGGCGCCCCACCAAATGCGCCTCGATGCCTTCACTGGCAAGCATCTGCTGCAGCAGCTCGCCCTCCATGAGGTTTTCCGGTTCGTAGATTCGCTGCATGGGCGTACCTGTTATTCATTTTCGCTGCGGGTTTCAAGCATCCACTCTTCACCATGAACTTGCAGGTCGAACGTGATCGGCCGGCAACACACTTGGCAGTCTTCTATATAGGTCTGGTCCCCGCCAGACAAATCCACTGTTGTCTCGACCGCTTCGCCACAATAAGGACAATCGTACATCGCAGTTTCCAGCATCGCAGTCTCCAAGGTGACTTGTGCGTATAATCGCCGGTCTATTTACAGGGCTATTTCCGGCAGAGCCAGTTTACTCACGCCGCCCCTGCTATTTCCTTTACTTACCCTAGCCGTTTCTAACAAGAGAGCATGATGGGCGAATTCGATACCATCCGACCTTACAACGACAGCGAAGTCCCGGCAGTGCTGGCGCGTCTGTTCAGTGACAAGGCCTTTCTGGACATCCTGACCCACTTCCGCTTCCCGCGCTTTGCCGGCGCCCTGGGCTGGCTGCTCAAGCCGATGATCGCGCGCAAACTGCGCCGCGAGTTCGCGGGCGTCACCACCGTGGCCACGCTGCAGGACAAAGTCGAGTACTACGTCGACCACACCATCGACCGGGCGACCGACGGCGTGACCTATACCGGCGTCGAGCAGCTCAAATCCGGTACCGCCTACCTGTTTCTGGCCAACCACCGCGACATCGTGATGGACCCGGCCTTCGTCAACTATGCCGTATACCACGCCGGCCTGCCGACGCCACGCATCGCCATCGGTGACAACCTGCTGCAAAAGCCGTTTGTCAGCGACCTGATGCGCCTGAACAAGAGCTTCATCGTGCACCGTTCGATCACCGGGCGAAAGGAGAAGATGGCGGCTTACAACCTGCTGTCGGCCTACATCAACCATTCGATCCGCAACGACTGCCAGTCGATCTGGATCGCCCAGGCTGAAGGCCGGGCCAAGGATGGCGATGATCGTACCGAATCGGCGATCCTCAAGATGTTCCACGTCAGCCGCAAGGACGAGCCGTTCGCCGAAGTCATCCAGTCGTTGAACCTGACGCCGGTGTCCATCAGCTACGAGTACGACCCTTGCGATGCCGCCAAGGCCCGCGAGCTGTATATCCGCGCCACCACCGGTACCTACAGCAAGGCACCGGGCGAGGACGATGTGAGCATTGCCCTGGGCATTACCGGCTATAAAGGCCGGGTGCACGTGAACTTTGCGCCGCCGATCACCGAGCGCTTTGAAGACACCAAGCTGCTGGCGGCAGAAATGGACCGGCAGATCCTGGGCGGCTATCGCTTGTTCCCGGTGCACTACCTGGCGTACGCGCAGTGGAGTGATGCCGACCCGCAACTGCAGGTGCCCAAGGCCGCGGACGTGTTCCCGGCCGATGAGCTGGCCAAGGCCAAGGCGGAATGGGAGCGGCGCTTGAACGATTGCTCGGCGGAGCACCGGCCTTACCTGGTGGTGCAGTATGCGACGCCGGTACGCAACCAATACCGAGTCAAGGCTGGGATCCCCCTGTAACAGTGAGCCCACAGGGGATATGTGGCAGGCGCTGATTCTGCAGGCAGTACATGGCCAGTGTGGGAGCTGGCTTGCCTGCGATAGCGGTGGTTCAGTTAAAGATCCAGTGGCTGATACACCGCCTTCGCGGGCAAGCCCGCTCCCACATTTGACTTGCAGTAGCCTTAAAAGCGAGTGCTGAGCCAGGAGATGGCCAGGGCCAGGCCAAGGCAGGCGAACCCGACGCGGTACGCCAGGCGATGCGCCCGTTCGGTGCGCGTATCCAGAAACAGCATCGGCTGGTCGATAGCGCGCTCTTCGCTGCGCAGGGCCAGGTCGGCCATCGCACGCTGTGCATGCAGGCGGGCGATGAACAGCACCCAGGCGCCCGAGCAGGCAACCAACAGGGCAACAATATTAATGAGCAGTGCGGGCAGCGCCATCGCAAACCTCGGTGAACCAGTGTTCGGGTATCAGTCCAGATACACACCTGAACGACAGTCGCCTCCTGCGCCTTTAATGCTCCTTCCCCATGGACGGCTAATGTATCCAGTAATTTACGCCGTCACCTGAACGTCACCTTAACAAGCCACTCTGTTGCCCTTCGACGCTTGAGGAGCTTGTCATGTTGCATGCGCAAAACCAGGATCGGCTGTACCTGATCGCCCAGAGCGAGGAACAGGAGGCGCTGATCGGCAGCCTCGCGTTCAACGTTCAGGACCGCCATTGGCTGGTGTATTGCGCCCTCGGCGGACACCAGCATGCCGACCTGCCGGAGCTGGACTTGCTCACCGGCGTGAGCATGCTGGACTTTTATGTCGATACGGCGGCATGACCAAACTACAGGCACAAAAAAACCGGGCTCAGTGATGAGCCCGGTTTTTTTTATAAGCGGCTTATTGCGCGCTGAGCAGTTGACCGATGCTTGGGTCCTTGAACAGGCGGGTCAAGGCATCGCTGAGCACGTCGCTGACCAGCTTGGTGTTGGTTTCCTGGTTGGGAGACATGCCGAAACGCTGGTTGAGCGAGGCAGCGTAGCGGCCACTGTAGCGGCGAGTACCGGCGCTGACGTCAGACTTGAAGGTGGCGCCGATGGAAGCCTCGGTCACGTACAGGCCGTCTTTGGGCGACTGGTATTTCAGCTCGGCCAGGGTCACGGTCAGTTGCGGCACGCCTGGCGAGTTGGTCGGCGTAAAGCCCAACAAGCGCACAGCAGCTTCAGCCTGGGCCTGCAACTTGGGCAGCACATCCTGGCCGTTCACCGAAATCAGCGCGGTCTCAGGGTACAGGCCGCCACGTGAACCCAGGGTTGGCGACGGGCGACCGTCGACCACGCGCACCGACACCGGCTGGCCGTGGCCTACCGCAGCCAACGGCGCAGTGACTTTAGGTTGCGGGCTGAGTTGTTGCGGGCTGTTGGCGCAGCCGACAAGGGTCAAACTGGTCACAGTGATCAAACCGAACAACAGGCGTTGCAACATCGCATTTCTCCAGGACTAGGTGCAGACAGGTCGCCAGTATAACGGTGCACGAGCGCCACTCACCAGCGATCCTGAACGGCGGCTGAAGCCGCTGTGCAAATTACAAATTCGCATAAATTCGTCACCCCAGTGTCATGCCACACTGGCAATCTTCAAGCATGTAACACACCAGGTACACAGCCATGCGCCTTCTCAAGACCCTGTTCATGTCGCACGCCCGTCATCGCCACTTTGCCCTACTCGACGCCCACGGTCATTGCCTGGCCTTCAAGCAGTGCAGCCTGCCGCCCGTCGGTGAAGGCTGGGTGGAAGTGACCGAGACTCACCTGGGCTGGATGCACCGCCCACTGCCCGCCAGCGCCCGGGTCAGCCCGCAGGTTTTTCGCCCACGGCACCGGCAAGCGTTGGCCTCCTGACCGGCGCCCTAATAAAAGTCATAAAACACGCCCATTTCCCTGGCGTTCTTCGCTACAATCTCCCCCCGATTATAAGGACGTCTCCTGATCGGGCCTCGCAGCATCGTTAATGCCCAGGCATTAGCCCCCAAATCGCCCACAGAGAGCCGCCCACACAGATCGAGTGAAGCTGGCGTGCTTGCTGTTTCCTTTGCAAACCACCCCGTCTTTTATCGAATCTGCCAGAGCTGCCATTGCGCTCGGCCACTTGAGTTGTTTGCCCGTTTTGCCGCGTGTCGGCAGAGATTTGCGGGCCAGGTGCCAGGCTGGGGCAGCCCTTTTTTGAGGTTCACGTCTTCAAAAGAGCGTGAAAAAACGGGTTTTCACAACTTCACAAGAGTGTGGCGAGCAAATGAATAGTTTGGCGTTTGTACAAGCACCATCAGCGTCTGGAACAGCCCAATTACACAGGACCGAGCACGCCTCAAAAACCGGAGCTTGAGCCTGTCCGCTACGGATTGGTTGCACGAATCGCACGCTTTGACCATAAGTCGAATTGCCACAGGCGCCCATGAATGCGTTCATAGGCAGATTAGCCCGGCAGGAAGCGTGTGCTGAAGTTGCAAAGAATTGCGAATCGGACATGGCGATCCTGGCCATGGGTAACCTGGGGCAACACGTGAACCGCCCCGTCACTCCTGGCAGCCATGCCGACAATTTGGTGCTGCAGATTTTGGAGACGCGTTAAATGGCGCATAACGAAGCAGTCGACGTAGTACTGGTAGGGGCCGGCATCATGAGTGCCACCCTGGCCGTACTGCTCAAAGAGCTCGACCCCGGCCTCACGCTGGAAGTCGTTGAGCTGATGGATTCGGGTGCCGCGGAGAGTTCCAACCCGTGGAACAACGCCGGTACCGGCCACGCGGGGCTGTGTGAGCTGAACTACACGCCGCAGGCCGCCGATGGCTCCATCGACATCAAGAAAGCCGTGCACATCAACACCCAGTTCGAGGTGTCGAAGCAGTTCTGGGCTTACCTGACCAAGAAGGGCACCTTTGGCTCGTCCAAGTCGTTCATCAGCCCGGTGCCGCACCTGAGCTTCGTGCAGGGCGACAAAGGCGTGTCCTTCCTCAAGAAGCGCTTTGAGACCCTCAGCCAGCACCACGCGTTTTCGGACATGCACTACACCGAAGACCGCAGCGAAATGGCCGAGTGGATGCCGCTGATGATGCCGGGCCGCCCGCTCGACGAAAAAATCGCCGCCACCCGCGTGATGAACGGCACCGACGTCAACTTTGGCGCCCTGACCAACCAACTGCTCGGCCACCTGACCAGTTCGCCAGACGCCCAGGTCAAGTACTGCAAGCGCGTGACCGGCCTCAAGCGCAACGGCGCGGGCTGGACCGTGAGCATCAAGGACGTCAACAGCGGCAACAGCCGTGACGTCGATGCCAAGTTTGTGTTCCTCGGCGCTGGCGGTGCGGCGCTGCCGTTGCTGCAGGCCTCGGGCATCGAAGAAAGCAAAGGCTTCGGCGGCTTCCCGGTGAGCGGCCAGTGGCTGCGTTGCGACAACCCGGAAGTGGTCAAGCAGCACCAGGCCAAGGTCTACAGCCAGGCAGCCGTGGGCTCGCCACCGATGTCCGTGCCACACCTGGACACCCGCGTGGTGGATGGCAAGAAATCCCTGCTGTTCGGGCCATACGCCGGCTTCACCACCAAGTTCCTCAAGCACGGCTCGTTCCTTGACCTGCCGATGTCGATTCGCGCCGGCAATATCGGCCCGATGCTGGCCGTGGCCCGCGACAACATGGACCTGACCAAATACCTGGTCAGCGAAGTGCGCCAGTCCATGGAACAGCGCCTGGAATCCCTGCGCCGCTTCTACCCCGAGGCGAAAGCCGAAGACTGGCGCCTGGAAGTGGCCGGCCAGCGCGTGCAGATCATCAAGAAAGACCCGAAGAAAGGCGGCGTGCTGCAATTCGGCACCGAGTTGGTCGCAGCCAAGGACGGTTCGCTTGCGGCGCTGTTGGGTGCCTCCCCAGGCGCCTCGGTGACCGTCTCGATCATGCTGGAGTTGATCGAGCGTTGCTTCCCGCAGAAAGCTGCCGGTGAATGGGCCACCAAGCTGCACGAGATCTTCCCGGCGCGCGAGAAAGTACTGGAGACGGACGCCGAGCTGTATCGCAAGATCAACACGCAGAACAACATCAGCCTTGAGCTGGTGGACCCTGTAGGCGCGAGCTCGCTCGCGAAAAACGTCAACGATAACGCAGCGCAAGTGGATTAACGCAGCGCTCTCAGGCTCTTCGCGAGCAAGCTCGCTCCTACCGTTAAAAGCCAAACGCCCCGGTCTCTCATGAGGCCGGGGCGTTTTTTTTTGGCTCGGATAATCAGCCGCGGGCGTTGTCGATCAGCTCGATGTATTCGGCGGCGTTACGCTGGTCCTTGATCAGGTCAACGAAGGTCTGGCCATGCTCGTCCTTGCCATCCAGGTCCAGGCCTGCTTCTTTGAAAAAGCCCAGGAAACGCTCGAAGTCGTCGATACGCAGGCCGCGATAGGCCTTGATCAGTTTGTGCAGGGACGGCGACGTCGCATCAACCGGCTCGAAGTCCAGGAACAACTTGATCTGGTCGTCACCGATTTCGTCGCCAATCACCTGTTTCTTATCTTTACGCATTACCGACTCCAGCCTGCAGACATTTACACGGGGCTAGAAGTCTACCTGCGCGACGCCGGATGTGGGAGGGGGCTTACCCTAATACCTGTAGGAGCGAGCTTGCTCGCGAAAAACTCAAAGGCGCCGCATTTATTCAGGAAGCACGCGTTATCGTTGACGTTTTTCGCGAGCAAGCTCGCTCCTACGATTTCAATGTTCAGTCGAACTGGGCAAGCATCCAGCGGTGATACTCCGCCATCCCTTCTTCGCCTTCGCGGGGTGCCCAGTCGGCCAGCTCACCTTCACCGACAGCGCGGTAAGGGCCAGCCTTGCACTCAAACATGATGCTGTCCGGCTCAAGCACTACCAGGCCATGGAACACGCCGGGCGACAGGTCGACGCCCTGGCATTCCCCGCCCGCTTGCAACACACGCGTGCTCAACACCTCACCTGTCTCGCTGAAAATCAGGATACCCAGGCGCCCTTTGAGCACCAGCAAGGTCTCAGCCTTATCGGCGCTCAGGTGACGGTGAGGCTGCACATAGGTGCTGGGCTGCAAACCCACCGCCATGCGATGACAAGGCTCTTGCATCTCATGGAAGTTAACGTTTTGACGGCCACGGGGATTGGCGGCCGCTTTCTCGGCCAACTCGGCAAACAGCGTCTGATCAAGAAAGCGGGCCATCGATTACATTCCTTTAACGGCGTAGATGCCATTGGCGTTACGCCAGTAGCCCTTGTAGTCCATGCCATACCCGAAGATATAACGGTCGACGCACGGCAACCCGACAAAGTCGGCTTTCAGCTCTGGGCGGGCCTTGCGGTCGTGGTCTTTGTCGATCAACACAGCAGTGTGCACTTTGCGTGCGCCGGCATGTTTGCAGAAGTCGATGATCGCACCCAGGGTGTGACCTTCATCGAGGATGTCATCGATGATCAGCACATCGCGGTCGATGAACGACACTTCCGGCTTGGCCTTCCAGAACAAGTCGCCACCGCTGGTCTCATTGCGATAGCGGGTGGCGTGCAGGTAAGAGGCTTCCAGCGGGAACTGCAGGTGAGTGAGCAATTTACCGGCGAAGATCAGGCCACCGTTCATCACGCAGAAAACCACCGGGTTGGTGTCGGCCATTTCGCGGGTGATGTGCGCGCCGACCTTGGCGATCGCTGCTTCGACTTGCGCTTCGGTGTACAGGCAGTCAGCCTCGTGCATGATTTGACGGATATGCTCGAGATCAGCAGACATGGCGCTCTCCAAGGGGGTGCTGTGGCAAGAAAAGCGGGCGAAGGTACGCTTCTCGTGCGCTCCAATCAAGCCTTTATGGACTAACGTACTTGATGTCTATAGGACAACACCCTCGGATAGATTAATCTAGGCCGGTTTTTTTGCCCGCCGCCGGAGCCTTTCCTATGCCCACTCGCGAGATCCGCCACCCGCTGATCCGACACAAACTCGGCCTTATGCGCCGTGCCGACATTAGCACGAAGAACTTCCGTGAGCTTGCTCAGGAAGTCGGAGCGTTGCTCACTTACGAAGCCACCAAGGATTTGCCCCTGGAAACCTACGAGATCCCCGGTTGGGCCGGCCCCGTACAGGTGGAGAAAATCGCCGGTAAGAAAATTACCGTCGTCCCTATCCTGCGCGCCGGTATCGGCATGCTTGAAGGTGTACTCAGCCTGATTCCGGGCGCCAAGGTCAGCGCCGTGGGCGTGGCCCGCAATGAAGAAACACTGCAGGCCCACACCTACCTGGAAAAACTCGTCCCGGAAATCAACGAACGCCTGGCCATGATCATCGACCCGATGCTCGCCACCGGCAGTTCCATGGTTGCCACCATCGACCTGCTGAAAAAAGCCGGTTGCCGGGACATCCGAGCCATGGTGCTGGTGGCCGCGCCCGAGGGCATCGCCGCCGTCGAGAAGGCCCACCCGGATGTACAGATCTACACCGCGTCCATCGATGAGCGCCTGAACGAACACGGCTACATCATCCCGGGCCTGGGCGATGCCGGTGACAAGATCTTCGGCACCAAGCAGAAGGACGCGTGAGCATGCAGGATGAATTCAACGACCCGCTTTGGCGCCAGATCCTGTCTGGCGCACAAATGCTCTTCGTAGCATTTGGCGCGTTGGTGTTGATGCCGCTGATCACAGGTCTTGATCCAAACGTCGCGCTGTTTACCGCAGGCCTGGGCACGTTGCTGTTCCAGGTGGTGACAGGGCGGCAGGTGCCGGTGTTTCTGGCATCGAGCTTCGCGTTCATCACTCCGATCATTCTCGCCAAGGGCCAGTTCGGCCTGGCGGCGACCATGGGCGGCGTGATGGCGGCGGGTTTCGTCTATACGTTCCTGGGCCTGGCCGTGAAGGTCAAGGGCACCGGTTTTATCGACCGGCTGCTGCCGCCCGTGGTCATCGGCCCGGTGATCATCTCGATCGGCCTGGCCATGGCGCCGATTGCCGCCAACATGGCCATGGGCAAGTCCGGCGACGGTGCCGAGTTGATCCATTACCAAACGGCGATGCTGATCTCGATGCCAGCGCTGCTTACCACTTTGATCGTGGCGGTGTTCGGCAAGGGCATTTTCCGCCTGGTGCCGATCATCTCCGGCGTGCTGGTGGGCTTTGCCATGTCGTTCTACTTTGGTGTGGTCGACACGGCTAAGATCGCCGCCGCACCGTGGTTCGCCCTGCCCCACTTCACCGCGCCGGAGTTCAACTGGCAGGCGATCCTGTTTATCGTCCCGGTGGCCCTGGCCCCGGCGATCGAGCATATCGGTGGTGTGATTGCGGTAGGCAGCGTGACCGGCCGCGATTACCTGAAAAAGCCTGGCCTGCACCGCACGCTGCTGGGTGACGGTATCGCCACCACGGCTGCCGGTATGTTTGGCGGCCCGCCGAACACCACCTACGCCGAAGTGACCGGCGCCGTGATGCTGACCAAGAACTACAACCCGAAAATCATGACCTGGGCAGCAGTGTTTGCCATCAGCCTGGCGTTCATCGGCAAGTTCGGCGCGCTGCTGCAGAGCATCCCCGTGCCGGTGATGGGCGGGATTCTGTGCCTGCTGTTCGGCTCGATTGCTGCGGTGGGGATGAACACGCTGATTCGCCACAAGATCGACTTGGGCGAGGCGCGCAACCTGGTGATTGTGTCGGTCACCCTGGTGTTCGGGATTGGCGGTGTGCTGGTGGGTACCGGCACCGGCCCGGATGATTTCGGCCTCAAGGGCATTGCCCTGTGTGCGGTGGTAGCGATTGGCTTGAACTTGCTGCTGCCGGGCAATGATGGCTGGAAGAACAAGAAGCCGGATGAGCCGTTGATCTAAGCCTTCCAGTTTTCTGGTGTAGCTGATGGCCTCATCGCGGGCAAGCCCGGCTCCCACAGGGAAATGCGTTTTCCTGTGGGAGCCGGGCTTGCCCGCGATGAGGCCCTTACAGCCTGTAAAGAATTAGAGCTTGCCGAGCCCGTCGATCAGCGCCTGGTTCTGCTCCGGCGTCCCGATGCTGATCCGCAGGAACTGGGCAATCCGCTCCTGCTTGAAGTGCCGCACAATCACCCCTTGCTCACGCAACTTGGCGGCTAGCCCTGCAGCGTCATGCCGCGGGTGACGCGCGAAGATGAAGTTCGCCGCCGACGGCAACACCTCAAACCCCTTGCTCTCTAATTGCGCGACGACCTGGTTGCGGCTGTCGATCACCCACTGAGTGGTCTTCTCGAAGTATTCACGGTCGTCAAACGCGGCCGCCGCGCCAACAATCGCCAACCGATCCAATGGGTAGGAGTTGAAGCTGTTCTTGACCCGCTCCAGCGCCTCGATCAGCTCTGGGTGGCCCACGGCCAGGCCCACACGCAAACCGGCCAGTGAGCGCGATTTGGACAGGGTCTGGGTCACCAGCAGGTTCGGGTAACGGTCCACCAGGCTGATGGCGGTTTCGCCACCGAAGTCGATATAGGCCTCGTCGACCACCACCACCGAATCCGGGCTGGCCTTGAGGATCTGCTCTACCGCGTCCAGCGCCAGTACGCAGCCGGTGGGCGCGTTCGGGTTGGGGAAGATGATCCCGCCGTTGGGCCTGGCGTAGTCAGCGACGCGAATCTGGAACTGCTCGTCCAATGCCACCGCGTCGAACGTGATGCCGTACAGGCCGCAGTACACCGGGTAGAAGCTGTAGCTGATATCCGGGAACAGCAACGGCAGATCGTGCTGGAACAGGCCGTGGAAGATGTGCGCCAGGACTTCATCGGAACCGTTGCCGAGGAACACCTTGCCGGCGTCGATCCCGTAATACCTGGCCACGGCCTGCTTGAGCAGGTCGCTGTTGGGGTCCGGGTACAGGCGCAAGTTGTCGTTCAACTCGGCCTGCATTGCCGCCAGCGCCTTGGGCGATGGGCCGTAGGGGTTTTCATTGGTGTTGAGCTTGACCAGCTTGGTCAGCTTCGGTTGCTCACCGGGCACGTAAGGCACCAGGTCCTTGACGAAAGGGCTCCAGAATTTGCTCATGCCTTACTCTCCCTTGACGATGCGGTATTCAGCGCTGCGTGCGTGCGCGCTGAGGGATTCACCACGGGCCAGCACCGAGGCGGTCTTGCCCAGCTCGGAAGCGCCTTGTGGCGAGCAGAAGATAATCGACGAGCGCTTCTGGAAGTCGTACACCCCCAGCGGCGACGAGAAACGTGCAGTGCCGGAGGTCGGCAACACGTGGTTAGGGCCGGCGCAGTAGTCGCCCAGGGCTTCGCTGGTGTGGCGGCCCATGAAGATCGCCCCGGCGTGACGGATCGACGGCAACCAGGCCTGTGGGTCCGCTACGGACAGCTCAAGATGCTCCGGTGCGATGCGGTTGGCCACTTCGATGGCCTGCTCCATGTCACGCACCAGAATCAGCGCACCACGGCCGTTGATCGACTTCTCGATGATCTCGGCACGCTCCATGGTCGGCAGCAGTTTATTGATGCTGACGGCGACCTTGTGGAGGAACTCGGCATCGGGGCTGACCAGGATCGCCTGGGCGTCTTCATCGTGCTCCGCCTGGGAGAACAGGTCCATGGCGATCCAGTCCGGGTCGGTCTGGCCGTCACACACCACAAGGATTTCCGAGGGGCCGGCGATCATGTCGATACCGACCTGGCCAAACACATGGCGCTTGGCGGTGGCGACGTAGATATTGCCAGGGCCAACCACCTTGTCGACCTTCGGCACGCTTTCGGTGCCATAGGCCAGTGCTGCGACGGCCTGGGCGCCACCGATGGTAAACACGCGGTCGACGCCGGCGATGCAGGCGGCAGCCAGCACCAGCTCATTGATTTCGCCACGGGGGGTCGGAACCACCATGACCACTTCGGTCACGCCGGCGACTTTGGCCGGGATGGCATTCATCAACACCGACGATGGATACGACGCTTTACCGCCCGGCACGTACAGGCCGGCGCGGTCCAGTGGCGTGACCTTCTGGCCCAGCACCGTGCCGTCGGCCTCGGTGTAGCTCCAGGAGTCCTGCTTCTGTTTTTCGTGGTAGCTGCGTACCCGCGCCGCTGCGACTTCCAGGGCTTCGCGCTGTGGCGCGGTGATGCGCGTCAGCGCCAGCTCCAGGCGTTCACGCGGCAGGATCAGGTCGGCCATGGACTTTACGTCCAAGCCGTCGAACTGGCGGGTGAAGTCCACCAGCGCCGCATCACCGCGTTCGCGCACGGCCTTGATGATGTCGAGCACCCGCTGGTTGACCGAGTCGTCAGACACGCTTTCCCAGCTCAGCAGATGATCCAGATGATGGGCGAAATCCGGGTCGGCAGCGTTGAGTCGGGCAATTGCAGTGGACGTGGTCATAGCGAGGGCCTCAATAGAATTGGCAAAAACTCAGGCGCCCTAAAC
>NZ_WKCD01000003.1:0-95563 GCF_021606625.1 Pseudomonas sp. PA-4-8C | reverse complement strand
GTTCTACGATCTGTCTGCGTATCTCGCCAACCCGACCCTGATCTTCGAAGTGTGGAAGGGCGGCATGGCGTTCCACGGCGGGTTTATCGGCGTGATGATCGCCGCCTGGTGGTTTGGCCGGCGCAATGGCAAGTCGTTCTTCCAACTGATGGACTTCGTTGCCCCCTTCGTGCCGATCGGCCTGGGCGCCGGGCGCATTGGTAACTTTATCAACGCCGAGCTGTGGGGCAAGCCGACCGACGTGCCGTGGGCGATGGTGTTCCCGGCGTTCAGCGACCCGGCGCAACTGCCACGCCACCCGTCGCAGCTGTACCAGTTCGCGTTGGAAGGTGTGGCGCTGTTCCTTATTCTGTATATCTTCTCGCGCAAGCCACGCCCAACCATGGCCGTGTCGGGCATGTTCGCGCTGTTCTACGGGATTTTCCGCTTTATCGTCGAATTCGTACGGGTACCGGATGCGCAGTTGGGCTACCTGGCGTGGGGCTGGCTGACCATGGGTCAGGTGCTTAGCCTGCCGATGATCCTGGCGGGCCTGGGCATGCTGTGGTGGGCGTACAATCGCCCGCAGCCGCTGAAGAACGCCGCGCTTTAAATTCGAATGCCGAGACCAGGAGGTCTTGGCTTCAACGATACGGGTAAAAACATGAAGCAATATCTCGAACTGCTGCAGGACGTCGTGACCAATGGCCTGACCAAGGGCGACCGCACGGGCACCGGCACCAAGGCTGTGTTTGCGCGTCAGTATCGGCATAACCTGGCCGACGGCTTCCCGCTGCTGACCACCAAGAAGCTGCACTTCAAAAGCATCGCCAACGAACTGATCTGGATGTTGAGCGGCAACACCAACATCAAGTGGCTCAACGAAAATGGCGTGAAGATCTGGGACGAATGGGCCACCGAAGACGGCGACCTGGGCCCGGTGTACGGCGAGCAGTGGACCGCCTGGCCGACCAAGGACGGCGGCACGATCAACCAGATCGACTACATGGTGCACACGCTCAAGACCAACCCCAACAGCCGTCGCATCCTGTTCCACGGCTGGAACGTCGAATACCTGCCGGACGAAACCCAGAGCCCGCAGGAGAACGCGCGTAACGGCAAGCAAGCCCTGCCGCCATGCCATTTGCTGTACCAGGCGTTCGTGCATGACGGCCATCTGTCGATGCAGCTGTATATCCGCAGCTCCGACGTGTTCCTGGGCCTGCCGTACAACACTGCCGCGCTGGCGTTGTTGACCCACATGCTGGCCCAGCAGTGCGACCTGATCCCTCACGAGATCATCGTCACCACGGGCGACACCCACGCCTACAGCAACCACATGGAGCAGATCCAGACCCAGTTGGCGCGTACGCCGAAAAAACTGCCGGAACTGGTGATCAAGCGTAAGCCTGAGTCGATCTACGACTATAAGTTCGAAGACTTCGAAATCGTGGGCTACGACGCCGACCCGAGCATCAAGGCTGACGTGGCTATCTAAAGCCGTATTCGGTGAAAAACTGTGGGAGCTGGCTTGCCTGCGATGGCAGAGTGTCAGGCGACATCAATGTTGCTGGTCCACCGCTATCGCAGGCAAGCCAGCTCCCACATGGGTTCGGTGTTCACTTGGGTTAGTGGCCGTGGCTTCTGCCCACATGCGAAGGCTCGGCCTCGCTGGCCGCAATCCCTCCGCTGACCTCCAACTGCTGCAAGATCCCGCACTGGTTCCCACCGCCGCAACGTTGGCGCAGGTCCAGCAGTTGTTCCTGCAAGGCCAACAATCCGTCGATCCGCGCTTTCACATGATGGATATGCTCGTCGATCAACGCATTCACGCTTTCGCACTGGTCCTGGGGGCTGTCGCGTAGCCCCAGCAGGCTGCGGATTTCTTCGAGGGTCATGTCCAGGCTGCGGCAGTTGCGGATAAAGGTCAGCCGCTCGGTGTGTGCCTGGGTGTACACGCGGTAGTTGCCATCGGTGCGGGCCGGGGGCGGCAGCAGGTTTTCCTTCTCGTAATAACGGATGGTTTCCACCGGGCAATCGGTGAGTTTGGCCAGTTCGCCGATCTTCATCGCAGCAATCTCCAAATGGGTGCTTGACCCTATAGTGGCTACAGGGTCTTTACTTGGCAACAGGCACCTTTACGGACGCGACCTGATGAGCCACTCCATTCATACCCCGCACAAGCACGACCACAAGCATGATCACGATCATGACCACCCGCATGACCACCCGCATGACCACGATCACGATCACGGCCATGATCATAAACATGACCATGGGCCCGCCAAACTCACGCCTGTGGATAACCATGGCCATTCCGGCTCCTGCTGCTCCGGCGCTGCCGGGCCTGCCATCGTGACCCTGAGTGAGGCGCCCACCGCCGGCTCACGCCTGAGCACCTTCCGCATCGAAGCCATGGACTGCCCTACCGAGCAGACGCTGATCCAGAACAAGCTGGGCAAGCTCGCTGGCGTGCAGCAACTGGAATTCAACCTGATCAACCGCATCCTCGGCGTCACCCATGACCTGCCGAACACGGCGCCGATCATCGAGGCAATCAAGTCCATCGGCATGCAGGCCGACCCTATCGAAGAAGGCAGCCCCGCCGCCGCGCCGCCCGCCAAGAAACATTGGTGGCCGTTGGCGGTGTCGGGCGTGGGTGCCCTGGGGGCCGAGGTGTTGCACTTCACCGGCGTGGCGCCCACCTGGGTAATCGCGCTGGTGGCGTTGGTGTCGATCCTCAGCGGCGGCCTTACCACCTACAAGAAGGGCTGGATTGCCCTGAAGAACTTCAACCTCAATATCAATGCCTTGATGAGCATCGCGGTGACGGGCGCGATCCTGATTGGCCAGTGGCCGGAAGCGGCGATGGTGATGTTCCTGTTCACCGTGGCCGAGTTGATTGAGGCCAAGTCCCTGGACCGGGCGCGCAACGCCATCAGCGGCCTGATGCAGATGACCCCGGAACAGGCCACGGTGCGCCAGGCCGACGGTTCCTGGCTGGAAAAAGAGGTCAAAAGCATCGATCTTGGCGCGATTGTCCGAGTAAGACCCGGTGAGCGCATCGGCCTCGACGGTGAGGTCACGGCCGGCCAGTCCACCATCGACCAGGCGCCGATCACCGGGGAAAGCCTGCCGATTGAGAAAACCGTGGGTGATAAAGTCTTTGCCGGCACCATCAACCAGGCCGGCTCCCTGGAGTACAAGGTCACCGCAGCGGCGAACAACTCCACGCTGGCGCGGATCATCCACGCGGTGGAACAGGCTCAAGGCGCACGCGCACCGACCCAGCGCTTTGTCGACAGTTTCTCCAAGGTCTACACCCCGGCCGTCTTCCTGTTTGCCCTCGGTGTGGCGGTGATTCCGCCGCTGTTCATGGCGGGTGTGTGGTTTGACTGGATCTACCGCGCCCTCGTGCTGCTGGTGGTGGCCTGCCCGTGTGCCTTGGTGATCTCCACCCCGGTGACCATTGTCAGCGGCCTGGCAGCTGCGGCGCGCAAAGGCATCCTGATCAAAGGCGGCGTGTACCTGGAGGGCGGCTACAAGCTTGACTACCTGGCCCTCGACAAGACCGGCACCATCACCCATGGCAAACCGGTGCAAACCGATTACCTGCCGCTGTTCCCGAATATCGAAGACAGCGCGCCGGCCCTGGCCGCGAGTTTGGCATCGCGTTCTGACCACCCGGTGTCCCTGGCGATTGCCAACGCGGCTGTGGATAAAAACCTGTCGACTCACGCTGTGGATAACTTCGAAGCCTTGGCCGGGCGTGGTGTGCGGGGTGATATCAACGGCCAGACCTATCACCTGGGTAACCACCGCCTGGTGGAAGACCTCGGCCTGTGTTCCGAGGCCCTGGAAGAGAAACTCTTCGCCCTGGAAAAGCAAGGCAAGTCCGTGGTGTTGCTGCTGGACAAGTCCGGCCCGCTGGCGCTGTTTGCCGTGGCCGACACGGTCAAGGAGAGCAGCCGCGAAGCCATCCAGCAATTACACGACCTGGGCATCAAGACCCTGATGCTCACCGGCGACAACACCCACACCGCCCAGGCCATTGCGGCCCAGGTCGGCATCGACCAGGCCCAGGGCGACCTGTTGCCCACCGACAAACTGCAAGCCATCGAAACCCTCTACGGCCAGGGCCATCGGGTGGGCATGGTCGGTGACGGTATCAACGACGCCCCGGCCCTGGCCCGTGCCGAGATCGGCTTTGCCATGGCCGCGGCGGGCACCGACACGGCGATCGAGACCGCCGACGTGGCGCTGATGGACGATGATTTGCGCAAGATTCCGGCTTTCATTCGGTTGTCGCGGCAAACGTCGAGTATCCTCAAGCAGAACATCGCCCTGGCGCTGGTGATCAAGGCGATCTTACTGGCCGTCACGTTCATGGGCATGGCGACCATGTGGATGGCGGTCTTCGCCGACATGGGCGTGAGCCTGCTGGTGGTGTTCAATGGCCTGCGCCTGGTGCGCAAATAGCGGATGAGAGGGTGGTGTGCTGAGTGCTGAGTTAAAGGCGTTTTTCATGGTCGCCCGCCTGGGCAGCATTACCCTGGCGGCGAAGAAACTCGGCTTGAGCCAGCCCACGGTGACCACCCAGATTCGCAACCTGGAAAGCCACTACGGCGTCGAGTTGTTCTACCGTGGCGGCCGCCGCCTCACCGTCAGCGACGAAGGCGCGCGGCTATTGCCGATGGTCAAGGCGCTGTTGCAGCAGGAAGCGGATATCGAGTTTTTCCTGCGCAACAACGGCCAGGTCCAGGGCGCGCTGAGGATTGCCGCAACGGCGCCGTATTACATCCTCGATCTGGTCAAAGCCTTTCGCGAGCGCCTGCCCCAGGTGGAAGTGTCGGTGGAAATTGGCAACTCCCAGCAGGTGCTTGAAGCGCTGGACGATTACCGCGTCGATGTCGCGGCCTCATCGCAATTGCTGGAAGACGCCCGGCTGATCCGCCGCGTGCTGGGCACCGACCCGCTGGTGCTGGCGGTGCACCGCAATCACCCGTTGGCCAAGCTTGATCATGTACCGTTGAGCGCGCTTATCGGGCACACCTTGCTGATGCGTGAAGCGGGCTCCACCACCCGCCGGCTGACGGAAGAGATGTTGAAGAACGCCGGCGTGGGGTACGGGCCGTTGCTGGAGATTGGCAGCCGTGAGTCGATTCGCGAGGCGGTACTGCGCAATATCGGCATCAGCATCATTGCCCGCCAGGAAGTGCCCCATGACCCGCAGTTGCGGGTGCTGACCATCGAGAATGCGCCGCAGATTCCGGAGTACCTGTATTGCCTCAAGGAGCGCAAAGGTGCGCGCCTGCCGGCGGCTTTCCTTGGCCTGGCCCAGGAAATGTCACCCCTCTGATCGTTCCCACGCTCCGCGTGGGAACGCCGCCCAGGACGCTCCGCGTCCGTGACGCGGAGCGTCACTAGAGACATTCCCACGCAGAGCGTGGGAACGATCATGAGTCCTACACAAATCCACCAATACCACTATCACCTCCTTTTGCCTTTCTGCCACACCAGCTACGCATTGCCTCCCTAGCATGGCCTTCATCCGTTCGATGAGGTGCCACCATGCACACAGCCCTGACCCAACCCGGCGCACCGATGAAAGTGCGCGCAATCCAGAAACGCTTTGGCGCATTCACCGCGCTGGACAACGTCTCCCTGGACGTCGCCGCCGGCGAGCTGGTGTGCCTGCTGGGCCCTTCCGGTTGCGGCAAGACCACACTGCTGCGCTGCATCGCCGGCCTGGAGCGCCAGGACAGCGGTGAGCTTTACCTGGGCGAGCGCGACGTGTCCCTGCTGCCACCCCAGGCGCGGGACTACGGCATCCTGTTTCAGTCCTACGCGTTGTTTCCCAACCTCAGCGTTGAAGCGAACATCGGCTATGGCCTCACCGGCAGCGGCCGCGATGAAGTGCGCAAGCGTGTCGCGCAGATGCTCGAACTGGTCGGCCTGGTGGGCAGCGAAAAGAAGTACCCCGGCCAACTCTCTGGCGGCCAGCAACAGCGCGTCGCCCTGGCCCGCGCACTGGCGCCGGCGCCGTCGTTATTGCTGTTGGATGAGCCGATGTCGGCCCTCGATGCCCGGGTGCGCGAGCACCTGTGCACTGAACTGCGCCAACTGCAGCGGCGCCTGGGCATCACCACCTTGATGGTGACCCACAACCAGGACGAAGCCATGTTGATGGCCGACCGCATTGCCGTGATGAACAACGGCAAGGTCGAGCAGTACGCCACGCCCCAGGAAATCTACGACCGCCCGGCCACGCCGTTCGTGGCGGAGTTTGTCGGCCAGGGCAACTGGTTGCCGTTCAGCCGTAACAGCGCCAGCCATGCCCAGGTGGGAGGGTTGAACATGCGCCTGGCTGAGGACGCGGGTGTCGCCCAGTCCGGCCGCTTGTTCTGCCGCCCGGAAGCCATTTGCGTCAACCCGCCGGTGCATGAAGAAAACCTGTTCCCGGCCAAGGTTCGCGAGATTACCTTCCTCGGCAACCGCTGCCGCATGAGCTTTGAGCTGGAACAATTGCCGGGCCATCCGTTGCTGGCTGAACTGGCGCCGGAAGCCATGCCGCGCCTGGGCGCCCAGGACATCTGGGTGGCGTTGCCGCCGCGCAGCCTGCAGGTGTTTGCCTGAGATGGGGGCTGTGATGACATTGCCGGTACCGCGTCAGGTGTCCCGCGCCGAGTGGGGCGACCGCCTCTTTGTGGTCGGCGGCAAATGGCTCTGGCTGGGCCTGTTGGTGGTGGCGGTGCTGTTGCCGCTGTTGGCGATCTTCTGGCGCGGCTTCAGCGGCGAAGCCGGGCAGGGCGGTGGCCTGGTGGCCGCGCGCGAACTGCTGAGCAGCGCCAACTTCCACTGGTTGCTGGGCAATAGCCTGAAAGTGTCCCTCAGTGTGGCGGCCATCGTCGTGCCGCTGGCCTACTTGTTTGCCTATGCCCTGCAACGCACGCTGATCCCCGGCAAGTCCATCTGGCGCGGCCTGTCCTTGCTGCCATTGATGGCGCCGTCGATGCTGCCGGGCATTGCCCTGGTTTATCTGTTCGGCAACCAGGGCCTGCTGCGGGGTTTGTTCTCGGAGAATATCTACGGTTTCTGGGGCATTGTGCTCGGTGAGGTGATCTACACCTTTCCCCATGCCTTGATGATTTTGCTGTCGGCGTTGTCCCTGGCGGATGCGCGTTTGTTCGACGCCGCTTCTAGCATGGGCGCCAGCCCGGCCCGGGCGTTTCGCAGCATTACCTGGCCGGCCACGCGCCAGGCGGTGTTCGCCGCATTCTGCCTGGTGTTCACCCTGACCATTACCGACTTCGGGGTACCGGTGGTGGTGGGCGGCGATTACCAGGTGCTGGCGCTGGAGGCCTACAAGGCCGTGGTGGGCCAGCAACAGTTCGGTCGCGGCGCGTTGATCGGCATGGTGTTGCTGCTGCCGGCGCTGTTCAGCTTTGGCGTGGATGCCTGGTTGCGCCGTCGGCATGGCGACGCGATGAGCGGCCGCGCCCAGGTGTTCCAGCCAGCGCCATCGCGGCTGCGCGACGGGTGCTACCTGGCCATCGTGCTGCTGATTTGCGCGGCGTTGCTGCTGGTGTTCGGCATGGCGGTGTACTCCTCGCTGGTGAAATTCTGGCCGTACAACCTGTCGCTGTCGCTCAACCACTACCAATTCGAAGACACCGCCGGCGGCGGCTGGCTGGCCTATCGCAACAGCCTCACCATGGCGCTGTGCACGGCGTTGATCGGCAGCGTGCTGATTTTTACCGGTGCCTACCTGATGGAAAAGACCAAGGGCCAGAAACACCTGAACCTGGCGTTGCGCATGCTCAGCTTCGTACCGATGGCCGTGCCGGGCCTGGTCCTGGGGCTGGGCTACGTGTTCTTCTTCAACCTCAACGGCAACCCGCTGCATGTGTTGTACGGCAGCATGGCGTTGCTGGTGGTGTGCACCATTGCCCACTACCTGACCACCGCGCAGATGACCGCGACCACCGCCTTGCGCCAGTTGGACGCCGAGTTCGAAGCCGCCGCGCTGTCCCTCAAGGCGCCGTTGTATCGCCACTACCTGCGCGTCACGGTGCCGATCTGCCTGCCGGCGCTGCTGGACATCCTGCGCTACCTGTTTGTGTCGGCGATGACCACCGTGTCTGCCGCGATCTTCCTCTACAGCCCCGACACCATCCTCGCCGCCGTCGCCGTGCTGAACATGGACGACGCCGGCAATGTAGGCGGCGCGGCGGCCATGTCGACCCTGATCCTGTTCACCTCGGCCAGCGTCTCGCTGCTGCTGGCGTGGGCCTCACGTGGCGCGCTGCGCCGCTCCCAAGCCTGGCGCCAGCGCGCACCCGGCCAATAAAACATCCCTGAAGGAGGTGCTCCATGTTCAAGCCCCTGGCGCTGGTCGCTGCAGTCCTCACGGCATTCAGCCTGAATGCTTTCGCCAAGACCGAGTTGACGGTGTACACGGCCCTTGAAGCCGAGCAATTGAAGACCTACAAAAAAGCTTTCGAACAGGCCAACCCCGACGTCGAGATCAAGTGGGTGCGCGACTCCACCGGCATCATCACCGCCAAACTGCTGGCCGAGAAAGACCGCCCCCAGGCTGACGTGGTGTGGGGCCTGGCCGCCTCCAGCCTGGCGATCCTCGATCAGCAAGGCATGCTGGAAAACTACGCGCCCAAGGACTTGGACAAGATCGGCAAAAACTACCGCGACGCCGCCAATCCTCCGGCCTGGGTCGGCATGGACGTGTGGGCTGCCACCATCTGCTTCAACACTGTCGAAGCCGAGAAACAGGGCCTCACCAAACCAATAAGCTGGCAGGACCTGACCAAGCCCGAATATAAGGGCAAGATCGTGATGCCTAACCCGGCGTCTTCAGGCACCGGCTTCCTGGATGTCAGCGCCTGGCTCCAGACCTTCGGCGAGAAGCAAGGCTGGCAGTACATGGACGACCTGCATCAGAACATCGGCCAGTACGTTCACTCCGGCTCCAAGCCGTGCAAGCTGGCGGCCTCCGGTGAGTTCCCGATTGGCATTTCCTTCGAATACCCGGCGGTTCAACTCAAACGCCAGGGCGCGCCGCTGGACATCATCCTACCCAAAGAAGGCCTGGGCTGGGACATCGAAGCCACCGCCGTGATCAAAGGCACTGCCCACGCTGACGCAGCGAAAAAACTCGCTGACTTCTCCGCCAGCACCGCGGCGATGGATCTGTACAAGGACAACTTCGCCGTGCTCGCCCAACCGGGAATCGCCAAGCCACAGACCGAATTGCCGGCCGACTATGAGCAACGATTGATCAAGAACGACTTTGTCTGGGCTTCCAAAAACCGTGACAGCATCTTGGCCGAATGGCGTAAGCGTTATGACGGCAAGTCGGAAAAACAGTAACCGATCGTTCCCACGCTCCGCGTGGTAACGCCGCTCTGGACGCTCCGCGTCCGCTTTTAAAGGTCGTGACGCGGAGCGTCACCGGATGAATTCCCACGCGGAGCGCGGGAACCAGAGGACAGTATGAGTAGTGATCTGTTAGTCGTCGGCGCCGGCATCCTCGGCCTCTCCCACGCCTATGCCGCCGCCAGGCGCGGCCTCAAGGTCAAGGTGTTCGAGCGCAGCGCCACGCCATTGGGCGCCTCTGTACGCAACTTCGGCCAGGCACTGGTCACCGGTCAACCACCAGGGCCAATGCTGGACCTGGCGCGGGAAAGCCGCGAAATCTGGGGCCAGTGGGCGCAGGCGGCGGGCCTGGCGCTCAAGCGCAATGGCTCCTACCTGTTCGCCCGCACCGAAGCCGAAGAGCATCTGCTCGAAGCCTTCTGCGCCGAGCGAGCGCGGGAGCACGGCTACAACGTCGAGCTGCTGCAAGGCGCTGCCATGAACGACCTGTACGCTGGCCAGTTCCGTCATCACCGCGCCGCACTGCATGGCAAGGACGATCAGCAACTGTATTCCCGCGAGGCCATCCCGGCGCTGATCCATTACCTGAGCCAGGCGCTGAACGTGGAGTTTCACTTCTCCACCCTGGTGCGCGAGGTTGAACCGGGCCAGTTGCACAGCACGGCAGGCCGCTTTCGCGGCGAGCAGATCATCGTTTGCTCCGGCCACGATTATCAGACCCTGCTGGCCGACGCTATCGCCGGGCTCAACCCGCAAACCTGTCGCCTGCAAATGCTGCGCGCCCGGCCAGCGCTCAACCTGAACCTGCAACATGCCTTGCTCACCGGCTTAAGCTGCGTGCACTACGGCGCCTTTGCCGACCTGCCGGAAGCGGCCGCGGTGCAGGCGCAGATCCTGCGGGAAACGCCGTACCTGCACGAGCACGGCATTCACCTGTTGATCAGCCCTACGCCCCATGGTGAGTTGATCATCGGTGACTCCCACCATTACGACAGCGATCCGTCGCCCTTCAACGCCGAGCAGGTGGATGACTGGCTGATCGAACTGGCGCAGCAGACCCTGGGTTGCAAGGTCCAGGTGGTCGAGCGTTGGCAGGGTGTCTACGGTTCGCGCGGGCCTGGGCCGTTTTCGTTTGTGCAGGCGGCACCCGGCGTCAGCGCTGCCTTGATGCACACCGGCGTAGGGATGAGCGTGGGGCCGGCGATGGCCGAGCGTAATATCAGCACACTGTGGGGCACGACGCGATGAGCCCGGAACAGGCGATTGCCCAGGTGTTTGGCTTGTACGAGCAGCACGGCACGGCTGACTACATCGGCGAGCCGGTGTCGCAAATCGAGCACATGTCCCAGGCCGCCCAATTGGCCATGGCCGAAGGGTTTGACGACGAGGTGGTGCTGGCGGCGTTCTTCCACGACATCGGCCACCTCTGCGGCCAGGGCTGCGCGAACATGGGCGGTTATGGTGTGGTCAGCCACGAGCGGCTGGGCGCCGATTACCTGCGCCGCGCAGGCTTCAGCGAACGCTTGGCCAAATTGGTGGAATACCACGTGCAGGCCAAGCGTTACCTGACCTTCAGCCAACCGGACTATTTCGCCCGCTTGAGCCAAGCCAGCCGTCGCACCCTGGGTTATCAGGGCGGCGTGATGAGCGCCGAAGAGGCCAGGGCTTTTGAACAGGACTCGCTATATGCCGTGAGTTTGCGTATGCGCCACTGGGACGAGCAGGCCAAGCAAACGCAGGTGCCGGTGTTGGATCTGCAACTGCTCAAAGCCATGGCCGCCCGACTACTGGCCGCGTAGACGGGCCTTACACACATCGCAGATACGCCGCCTGGAGCCTCGATAGCCCCCGCACTAAGGTGCTTGCTTCTTAGCCAAGGGAGCAACGCAGATGCGCTATTTGAAGGTAGTTGCACAGGATCAAACGGGAGATGGCCGGGCGAATACGGTGCGTCTTCAGTTCTACCAAGGTACGCCCTGCAATCAGGACGAGTTGCTCAATGAGGCCGTAGCCTATGACTTCACCTCAGACGCAAAGGTCGATTACAGCAGGGGAGACGTTACCAATGACGGTCAGGAAAGCAGTCTTGATCAAGCGTTGCTGGATCAATTTGCCAATGCCTATTTGAAGATCAACTGGGTGAATCGCGGCGCCAGTAGCCGGCTTTACATGAAGATCTTTTCCGAAGACTTCTATAAAGACGGCACCCCCGACACCGTGCGCCTGCACTTACACAAAGGCCCAGGGCTGCTGAGTTCGGACGCTCAGGTGTCTTGGAGCGCCGCCTATGATTTTGATAACAACGGTGAACTTGAGTGGAACATTCACGCCGACATCAACTGCGATGGCGTCATTGATGAAGTTGATAAGCACTTGGTCCAGCAATTGGCTGAGCTTTATTTGAAGTTCAATTGGCACACACCTGAGCCCTTCGATGCCAAGGTTGTGGATATTCAGGCACATTGATCAGTAAGCAAAAGACCACACCGTTTGACGCTGCTTACTGAGCATTCAAGGCATGAGCCCCGGTTCATTCAGTTGCACCGACAATGCCTCGACCTGCTCCTGACGCTCGGCCTGGCTCAGTTTGGCGTGGGGGTTGAGGGACGACCATTGCGGATAGGCGCGGGCCTTGTGCAAGGCGTCCGGCAGCTTGCCTTCGCGCCAGGTTTTGTCCTGGGGCGTATCGACCTTGATGCTGTGCATCGCCGCATGCCCGCGCAGGTTCAGGGCCTTGAGCAGTTGGCGTTGGCGCAGGGCGAGCAGGCGCAGCACGCTGTCATCGACGGTGAGTTCGCGTTGACCCTTGATCTTGCCCATCAGGCGGCTGCCATAGCTGCGTGCGGTTTGCAGCGCACCGCCGGCAATCGCGCCGGCCAGGGCAGCAGCGCCCAGTGTCAGGCCACCGACCAGCAGATCCACGCCCGCACCGGCGGCCGCACCGGCGGCGATCCCGCCACCCACGCGCACGCCCAGTTGCTTGAGAGTTTCGGGGTTGAACAGGTCGTCGCCCCAGCGCCCGTCCAGCAACGGTAAGTCGCTGGCGGCGGCATCCTGTGGGCGGAAGCCGAACAGTTTGAGCAGGGCTTCGACGCACTTTTGTTCGCGCTGGCGCACGGCCTTGCGTAAATCACTGATGGCCTGGGGCTCATCCTCGGTGGTGACGCTGCGGCGGCAGGCGGCGCAGTCGATCAGCAACTCGGCGATCAGCCGTGCCGCGCTTTGCTGGCGAGCCTGGCGCTGGGCTTCTTGATCGAGGATCAGGCGTTCCAGCTGGGGGCGGGCGTTTTCCAGCAGCAGGGCCAGGCTTTCATACAGCCGACGTTCGCCGTCTTCGGGCGGTGCCACGCTGTCGAAACGCACCAGCGCATGCAGGCCGAGGCGGGCCAAGGCTTCGCGCCAGTCTGGTTCGCGGTGGTCGCTGCTGCTGACAAAGTTGAGCACTGGCAACAACGGCTTGCCGCAACTGGCCAGCACTTGCAGCTCGTCGCGGTACTTGGCCAGCACCGGCTCGCGGGCATCGATCACGTACAGGCCAGCATCCGAGGCCAGCAATTGGCGCAGCACCTTGGCTTCCTGTTCGAAACGCTGGCGTGCCTCGCTGCCTTCCAGGAAACGCGCCAGCCGCGCAGGGCCATCCAGGCGTTCACCGGGGCGGTCGAGGCGTTCCAGGTAATCGAGCAGGGCGATGGCGTCTTCCAGGCCGGGCGTGTCGTACAGCTCCAGCAAGGCTTCGCCATCTACCGATAGGCGCGCACCTTCCACGTGCCGCGTGGTACTGGGGCGATGGGACACTTCGCCAAAGCCGACATCGCGGGTGAGGGTGCGCAGCAGTGAGGTCTTGCCCACGTTGGTGTGGCCGACCACGGCGAGTTTCAGCGGTTTAGTCATGACCGGTCTCCAGCCAGCTTAACGGCGCGCAATCGGCAAACGACAGCTCAAGCTGTTGCAGCGCGGCATGCCAGTCGCCCAGGCGCTCGGCGTCCAGCGCCTGGCCCGGTGGTGCCTGCAGCAGCCATACGCGGGTGTCGCTGGCGCTGCGTGCCAGCTCGGCGATCAGCGCCAGGCTGCCACGGTCGGGCGAGCGGCGCGGGTCACAGGCGATGGCCAGGCGCGCGGGTGGGAAACGGCTGAGTTGCTCCAGCAGTTTGTTGCGTGATTCGCGGCTGTCGAGGATGCCGGCGTTCTTGACGTTGGCAGGCAGTTTGGGGGGCCACGGGTGTTGGTCGTCGAGTTCGATGGCGACTAGCAAGGCGCCATCACTCTCCAGCTCACTTGCGCCGCCGCTGATCGGGTGCAGGTGATCGGGCGCCACATCGTTGACCCCCAGGCGCTCGCTGCTGGGCATCAGGCGTTCGCGCAGTTGGGCGTAGCCGGGCAGGTTGAGGTCCAGGCGCAACGCTGCGCGCCCGCGTTTCCATCGCCACAGGCACAGCAGGGCGAGGATCAACCGCGGCAACAGGCCGTAGACCAGCAACACGCCCACCAGCCAGGCGGCCCAGGCTTGGCGGGCGCTTTCGATATTCAGCGCGGAGTCGCCGCTGGCGCGGATCATCTCCACGGTGGGCACATTGAAACCCAGCAGAGCCGGGAGTGTGCCGAGGGCCTGGGTCACGGCGACAAAGGTATCGGCGCCGAGAATGGTGGTTTCCCACACAAACCCGTAGCGGCGGGTGGCGAGCAGGGTCAGCAGGATCACCAGGGCGCTGAGCAAGGCCAGCAACCACAAGCTGTTGACCAGCACACCCACCGCCCAGCGATTGAGTTTTTGCCGTTGCAGCAACAGCAACAGCGCCGGGGCCAGTTGCGCGGCCTTGGCGTCACGCGCCAGTTTCTCGCTGAGCCACAACCACAGCCGGCCAAGGCTGGCGCTGTGTTCACCGGCAAACAGCAGGCCCAGGGCCCAACTGATCAGCAAGATCAGGTTCAGGCCGAGCAGGCTACCCAAGGCCCAGAACACATTCACCGGGGCCAAGCCATTGCCCAGCGCCGCGAACGCCAAACCGGCGCCGCTGATGACGGCGACCACCGCCAGTAACACCAGCGCCAGGCGTGCGCCTTGCAGCCAGCGGCTGAGCGCGGCGGCCAAACCATCGCGCTCGGCCAGGTGCAGCGCACGCTGCTGGATGCGCGTGGCCAGGTCGCCCCCGGCGGTGCGGGCCAGGCGGTTGGCTTCCAGGTCTTCCAGGGGGCCGGCGTGTTCTTCGCGCAAGCGCACGGTTTCTGTCAGCCAAAGTCTGTGCAGCGGGTTCAGTGCAGTCACGCGCCGTCCTGTCGTGTTGATGAGGTTGGAGCATAACCGCTGGCTCGCCGCTCTGGTATTCTCGTCGCCATGAAAAAAACTCTCCCTTTAAGCCTGATCGCAGCCCTCGGTGAAAACCGTGTGATCGGCGTCGACAACAGCATGCCCTGGCATTTGCCGGGGGATTTCAAATATTTCAAGGCCACCACGCTCGGCAAGCCGATCATCATGGGGCGCAAGACCTGGGATTCCCTGGGCCGACCGCTGCCGGGGCGCTTGAACCTGGTGGTCAGCCGTCAGACCGATCTTGTGCTGGAAGGTGCGCAAGTTTTTCCTTCACTGGACGCGGCGGTAGAGCGGGCTGAGGAGTGGGCCAAGGCGCAAGGCGTGGACGAGCTGATGCTGATCGGCGGCGCGCAGTTGTATGCGCAGGGGCTGGAACAGGCCGATCGCTTGTACCTGACCCGCGTGGCGCTGAGCCCGGAAGGGGATGCGTGGTTTCCAGAGTTTGATAGGAACCAGTGGAAGCTGGTGTCGAATGTCGAGAATCCGGCTGAAGGTGATAAGCCGGCCTATAACTTCGAGGTGTGGGAAAAAGCCTAAAAGCATCGCAGGCAAGCCAGCTCCCACAGTTTGATGTGTGGATACATTCAAATGTGGGAGCTGGCTTGCCTGCGATGGCGGTCTATCAGACCTGCGCTAACTCGGCATGCTCATCGGCATTCAACAGCGCTTTATCCGTCTGCCCCATGATCTGGCTGGTAATCGCCCCGGCCGTCATCGAACCATTCACGTTCAACGCCGTACGGCCCATGTCGATCAGCGGCTCCACGGAAATCAACAGCGCCACCAGTGACACCGGCAAGCCCATGGCCGGCAGCACGATCAGCGCGGCAAAGGTCGCACCGCCGCCGACGCCGGCAACGCCCGCCGAACTCAAGGTCACAATCGCCACCAGGGTCGCGATCCACAGCGGGTCCAGCGGGTTGATGCCCACGGTCGGCGCGACCATCACCGCCAACATGGCAGGGTAAAGACCGGCGCAACCGTTCTGGCCGATGGTCGCGCCAAACGAGGCGGCGAAACCGGCGATGGATTGCGGAATGCCCAGGCGACGGGTCTGCGCTTCAATGCTCAGCGGAATACTCGCAGCGCTGGAGCGGCTGGTGAAGGCGAAGGTCAGCACCGGCCACACCTTGCGGAAGAAGCGCAGCGGGTTGATCCCGGCCAGGGACAGCAGCAGGCCGTGCACCACGAACATCAGGCCCAGGGCCAGGTACGACACCACGACGAAACTGCCGAGCTTGATGATGTCTTGCAGGTTGGAACCGGCGACCACCTTGGTCATCAGCGCCAGCACACCATAAGGGGTCAGCTTCATTACCAAGCGCACCAGGCGCATCACCCAGGCTTGCAGGGTGTCGATGGCGTTAAGGACTTTCTGGCCTTTTTCCACGTCGTCCTTGAGCAGTTGCAGCGCGGCAACCCCAAGGAACGCGGCGAAAATCACCACGCTGATGATCGACGTCGGCTTGGCCCGGGCCAGGTCGGCGAACGGGTTGGCCGGTACGAACGACAGCAGCAACTGCGGGATATTCAGGTCGGCGACCTTGCCTGCGTAATCACTCTGGATCACTTGCAGGCGCGCCATTTCCTGGGTGCCGGCCACCAGCCCTTCGGCGGTGAGGCCGAACAGGTTGGTCAGGCCGATGCCGATCAGCGCCGCGATGGCCGTGGTGAACAGCAGCGTGCCGATGGTCAGGAAGCTGATCTTGCCCAGGGACGAGGCGTTATGCAGGCGCGCCACGGCACTGAGGATCGAGGCGAACACCAGCGGGATCACGATCATTTGCAGCAGTTGCACATAGCCGTTGCCGACCAGGTCAAACCAGCCGATGGAGGCTTTGAGCACCGGGTTGCCGTCGCCATAGATCGTGTGCAACGCCGCGCCGAACAGCACGCCCAGCACCAGGGCGAACAGCACCTTCTTGGCCAGGCTCCAGTTGGTACGGCGGGTTTGTGCCAGGCCCAACAACAGGGCCACGAACACCAATAAATTGAGAATCAGGGGCAGATTCATTGAAGCTCCGTTGAGAAGGCAGCCAATCGCGTGAGCCTGCGATTGCGAACCGGGAAGCCTAACAGCTTGAAATATATTGATTTAATACCGATATGGAATGGTAACTGTCGTTTTTGGAATAAGGGTTTGACGCTCAGGCGTATGCCCTTGGCGTGATCACGACGTCCTGGGTCGTGCTCGGGCGATAACTGTCATACGGATTTGTTAGCGTCGATGTCTTTCACTTGAGGGAGACAACGCCTATGAAGCTCGCGCCGAAACTATTGGTATCCGCCGCCTTTTGCCTCGGGCTTGCCAGCCAGGCGTTTGCCGCCACCGAGTTGAAACACTGGCCGGCACCTGCCGCCAAACAGCTCAACGAAATGATCGCCGCCAACGCCAACAAGGGTAACTACGCGGTGTTCGACATGGACAACACCAGCTACCGTTACGACCTTGAAGAGTCGCTGCTGCCGTTCATGGAAAACAAGGGCCTGATCACCCGCGAAACCATGGACCCTTCGCTCAAGCTTATCCCCTTCAAAGACACCGCCGATCATAAGGAAAGTCTGTTCAGCTACTATTATCGTCTGTGCGAAGTCGACGACATGGTCTGCTACCCCTGGGTTGCGCAGATTTTTTCCGGCTTCACCCTCAAGGAACTCAAAGTGCAGGTCGACGAGCTGATGGCCTCCGGCAAGCCCGTGCCGGTCAGCTATTTCGAAGGCGACGTGGTGAAAAAATCCGAGGTACAGCCGCCGAAAGTCTTCACCGGCCAGGCCGAGCTGTACAACAAGCTGATGGAAAACGGCATCGAGGTCTATGTGATGACCGCCGCGTCCGAGGAGCTGGTGCGCATGGTCGCGGCTGATCCGAAGTACGGCTACAACGTCAAACCCGAGAACGTCATCGGCGTGACCACGATGCTCAAGGACCGCAAGACCGGCGAGCTGACCACCGCACGCAAACAGATCACTGCCGGCAAGTATGACGAGAAGAGCAACCTCGGCCTGGAACTGACCCCTTACCTGTGGACCCCGGCGACCTGGATGGCCGGCAAGCACGCGGCGATCCTCACCTATATCGACGAGTGGAAAAAACCGGTGATCGTCGGCGGTGATACACCCACCAGCGACGGTTACATGCTGTTCCACGATGTGGACGTTTCCAAGGGTGGCATCCACTTGTGGATCAACCGCAAAGACAAATACATGACCCAGCTCAACGGCATGATCGCCAAGCACGCGGCGGCTCAAGCCAAGGAAGGGTTGCCGGTGACGGCGGACAAGAACTGGGTGATCGTCAAGCCGGAAGATATCCAATAAGACCGAGTCACCTGCCTTCGCGAGCAAGCCCGCTCCCACATTCGACCGAGTTTCAACCTGAAATGCGGTCAACTGTGGGAGCGGGCTTGCCCGCGAAGGCGGTCTTAAGAACACCGCCGACTCAAAGGCAAAATAGATATCAATTGCGAACTAATCTCATTCTTTGCTAGCGTGCGCACTCCCTGAACCGTCCGTTCTTCTCAAGGTAGTGCTGTGTCCTCCTGGAATACGCAGATCGCGCGCCTGTTCGCGGAGCAGAAGAAAGCCCTCGAAGCCTTCGTCACGCGCCGCACCGGCAGCGCCCAGGTGGCTGCCGACCTGACCCAGGAATCCTTCCTGCGCCTGGCGCGCCTGGAGTCCGGCGAGAAGATCGATAACCTACCCGCGTTCCTCTTCACCATTGCCAGCAACCTGGTGCGCGACCACCAGCGCCAGGCTATCCGCCGCGAGCGCCTGGATGCCGGCGCACCGAGCGAAGAACTGCCCTGCAGCAACCCCGGAGCCGACGAACAACTGGCCGCCTATCAGCAGGAGAGACTGATGCAGGATGCGATCCTGGGCCTGCCCGAGGCGACTCGGCAGATCTTCCTGCTCTATCATGTCGACGAGCTTTCCTACCGCGAGATTGGCGAACGCCTGTCGATCAGCCCGCGCAGTGTGGAATACCAATTGCGTCGCGCCTTGATTGAATGCCGTGGGTACATCAAGACGCGCCTAGCCTGCGATGCACAAGGACGTCGGTCATGACTGCCCTGCCTACTGCTGATGTGTTGTTCGAAGAGGCGTCCGGCTGGTATTTCCGCCTGCACGCCGAGGACTTGACCCCGGCTGAAATGGACGCCTTTGCTGCGTGGCTCGGTCAGGGCCAGGCGCAGGATGATGCCTGGCAGGAAGTGCAGGCGATGCTCGGTGGCCTGCGTGAGCCGGCGCGCGTCATTCGCCGTGCCGAGCAGGCCACCTGGCGTACACCGCTGCGGCGCTGGGCGTATGCGGCTGCCGTGTTGCTGGCCGTGGGCCTGACCGTGCAAAACACTCCCTGGCTTGACCGCTTGCGCGCCGACTACGCCACCGCCACTGGCGAGTCGCGCAGCATCGAACTGGCCGATGGTTCCCACCTTCAACTCAACACCGACAGTGCGGTGCAAATCCGCATGAGTGCGGGTGAGCGGCAGATCCGTTTGCTGCGTGGTGAAGGTTTCTTCGATGTGACCAAGGACCCCGCGCGGCCCTTCGTGGTGCAGTCGGGCGACGGCTGGGTGAAAGTGGTCGGCACCCAGTTCAGTGTGACGCGACGTGATGACCAGACGCGTGTGCAGGTAGCGCAGGGCAAGGTTGAGGTCAGTGCAGGGAGCGGCACACCGGTCTATCTGGAACCGGGGCGGGCCGTGGAGTATCAGGGCCAGCACCTTGCCGACGTCCACGGTTTCGACCAGGCCAGCGGCTTTGCCTGGCGTCAGCGGCAACTGGTGTTCCGTCAGCAACCTTTGTCGGTGGTGGTCTCTGAGCTGAACCGCTACTGGCCCGGCAAGACGCTGGTGCTCGGTGATGCGTTGCGCAATCGGGTAGTGTCCGGCGTGTTCGAAATCGACAAACCCGATGCCGTGCTCAAGGCGCTGGAATACACCCTCAACCTGCGTGCCGAGCATTACACCCCGTATTTGCTGGTGTTGCGTGAAGGCAATGCGTCCTGACGGCAATTTCTCAAAATATTTTCAGGGTTTCCCCGTAAGCCATCGTCCTTGATCACTGAGGCGTAAATAGTAAGCACTCTCAAGTAGTGCGGCGCCGATCACAGACTTTTTGTACCGGGGAGCACCATTCATGGCACACCGATTCGCCACACGGCCCTTGCTGGCCTTGGCCATTTCCTTGGCCAGCTGTATCGCGCCGTCGTACCTGCAGGCCGCGGAGGCCAACCAGGCCCAGACCTACCGCTTCGATATTGCCGGGCAGGGCCTGGACGCTGCGCTGGCGGCGTTCTCGGCGGTGACGCGGGTTCAGGTGCTAGTGAATGGGGAGTTGACCCAGGGGGTGATATCGCCGGGTGTGAAGGGCAACCTGGGGCAGCGTGAAGCCTTGGCGCAACTGCTCGGCGGCACGGGGCTGAGCGCGGCGTTTATCAATGCCGATACCGTCACCCTGGAAAAACGTGTGGTAGCAGGCAATGCCCTGGAAGTGGGCGCCACCACCATCACGGCCGAACGCCTGGGCGTCACCACCGAAGGCACGGGCTCGTACACCACGGGGGCCGTGACCCTGGGCAAGGGCGAACAAAAACTCAAGGACATCCCGCAGTCGGTCAGCGTCATGACCCGCAAGCAGATGGATGATCAGAACACCACCAAGCTCTCTGAAGTGGTCAAGCGCACACCCGGCCTGACAGCGACCAAGTCTCCCGGCTCCGGAATGTTCATCTTCTCCCGCGGTTTCGAGGTTGGCACCCTGCAATACGACGGTGTGGGAATTCCACGTAACACTTACACCTTGGGCAGCTATCTCACCGAAAACATGGCCATTTACGACCGCGTCGAGACGCTGCGCGGCCCGGCCGCCTTGCTGCAAGGTGCCAATAGCCCCGGCGGCACCATGAACCTGGTGCGCAAGCGCGGGCAGCAAGCGCCGACGGCGACCATTACCGCCAAGGCTGGCTCATGGGACCACTACGGCACTCAGGTCGATGTCGGTGGCCCGCTGAACGCCGAAGGCACCTTGCGCGGCCGCTTCGTGGCGGATTACGACACCACCGACTCCTTCGTCGACTATGCGGGCGGCTGGAACCAGACGGTTTATGGCGCCGTCGACTACGATTTCACTCCCGACACCACCGTCGGCCTGGGCATCAGTAACCAGAAGGGCCATTCGCGCCCCAACTTCATGTCGTTGCCCCGTTATGCCGACGGCAGTGATATCGGTCTGCCGCGTTCGACATTTGTCGGCGCCAGTTGGAACCGCAGCGTCAACAATCAGACTCAGGTGTTTGCCGACATCGAGCACCGCTTCAACGATAACTGGAAAGTGAAAGCCGCACTGGTAGCCATGGATGAGCACAACGACGCAACCTACCAGGCGACGTGGGACACGGTACCCGTCGGCGGTGGCACTGTGCCCTATGTGGATTGGATCACCGACTTCAATACCAAGAGCCGCGGCGCGGATGTGTATGTAAACGGCAAGTTTGAGGGGCTGGGCTTCCAGCAGGAAGTGGTGCTGGGCGCCAACTATTCCAAGCTCACCACCGACGACCAGTGGGCACGGGCTTCAAATCCCGGCGCGGATATCTTCAACATCGACCACAACCGCCCACAGCGCGACAAATACCAATTGTTCCAGGAGGGTGCCGCCTCGAAGAGCTGGTATGACATTCGCCAGAAAGGCATCTATGGCACCTGGCGTGTGAAAGTCCTGGACCCGCTGACGTTGATCGTCGGTGCGCGTACCAGTTGGTATGACTATTCCTACGTTGGCCAAAGTGGTTTCAAAGGCACATATGGTGCCCCGCAAGACAATACCACCCAGTCCAATGGCAAGGTTACGCCCTACGCCGGCCTGGTCTATGCGCTCAACGAGCAGTGGTCGGCGTACGCCAGCTATGCCGATGCCTTTGAGCCGCAAACCAACCTGACCACCTCCGGCTCCCTGCTCAAGCCTATCGAGGGCAAAAACTACGAGTTGGGCATCAAGGGAGAGCTGGCTGACGGGCGCCTCAATACCTCGTTTGCGATCTTCCGTTACGATCAGGAAAACCGTAGCGTGCAGGACCTGCAAGGGCCAATGAACTGCAATGGTTGGTACTGCTCGGTCGCCTCTGGCAAGGTCCGCAGCCAAGGCTTTGAAGCCACACTCAGTGGTGAGGTGCTGCCAGGCCTGCAGCTGGCCTCCAGCTACACCTACAACACCACTGAATTTCTCAAGGACGACACCTACGAAGGCAAGATTTTCAGCACCTGGACCCCCAAGCACTTGCTCAAGGTCTGGGGTGATTACCAGTTGCCGGGCGATTGGCAGCATTGGAGCGTGGGTGCCGGTGTGTCCGCGCAAAGCAGCACCGAAGCCTATGACCGTACGTTCAGCGTGCCGGGCAATGCACTGTGGGATTCGCGGGTGGCCTACAAGATCAACCAGGAATTCACCGTGGCGGCAAACCTGAACAACATGTTCGACAAGAAGTATTACATCCCGGCCTACAACGCGAACTGGGGCAGCAACTACTACGGCGACCCACGCAATGTGATGTTCACCATGACCTACACCCCACAGTTCTAAGAGATTATCTATATCCAATGTGGGGGCTGGCTCGCCCGCGATGGCGGTGTGCCAAACAAGAACTCACCGGCAGGCCCATAGCTATCGCAGGCAAGCCAGCTCCCACAGTTGATCCTCGGTGTTGTGGAGGCTTTGGCCAGGCAAAAAAATGCCCCGCACCTGGCGGGGCATTTTTATGCGCGAGTCTTACAGGCCGTCGAGCATGGCTTTGTTGCGTACCGCACCTTTGTCGGCGCTGGTGGCCAGCAGGGCGTAGGCCTTCAACGCGGTGGTGACTTTGCGCGGACGCTTTTCTACCGGCTTCCAGCCTTTCTTGTCCTGCTCAACCCGGCGTGCCGCCAGTTCTTCATCGCTGATCAACAGGTTGATCGAGCGGTTTGGAATGTCGATCAGCACCTTGTCGCCATCCTGCACCAGGCCAATCGCGCCGCCGGCAGCGGCTTCCGGGGAAGCGTGTCCGATGGACAGGCCCGACGTGCCGCCGGAGAAACGGCCGTCGGTCAGCAGGGCGCAGGCTTTGCCCAGGCCTTTGGATTTCAGGTAGGACGTGGGGTAAAGCATCTCCTGCATACCCGGGCCGCCTTTGGGGCCTTCGTAGCGGATGATCACGATGTCGCCTTCCTTGACTTCGTCCGCGAGGATGCCGCGTACCGAGCTGTCCTGGCTTTCGTAGATCTGGGCGCGGCCTGCGAAAGCGGGGATGGATTCATCCACACCCGCCGTTTTGACCACACAGCCGTCGAGGGCGATGTTGCCGTACAGCACGGCCAGGCCGCCTTCTTGCGAGTAGGCGTGCTCGACACTGCGGATGCAGCCGTTTTCACGGTCGTCGTCCAGGGTGTCCCAACGGGTCGACTGGCTGAACGCGGTCTGGGTCGGAATACCGGCCGGGCCGGCCTTGAAGAAGGTGTGCACGGCTTCGTCGTCAGTCTGGGTGATGTCCCATTTGGCGATGCCTTCGGCGATGGATTTGCTGTGCACGGTCGGCAGATCGGTGTGCAGCAGGCCGCCACGGGCCAGGGAGCCGAGGATCGAGAAGATCCCGCCGGCGCGGTGCACATCTTCCATGTGGTACTTCTGGATATTCGGCGCGACCTTGCACAGTTGCGGCACGTGACGGGACAGGCGGTCGATGTCGCGCAGGTCGAAATCGATCTCGGCTTCCTGGGCGGCGGCCAGCAGGTGCAGGATGGTGTTGGTGGAACCGCCCATGGCGATGTCCAGGGTCATGGCGTTTTCGAACGCCTTGAAGTTGGCGATATTGCGCGGCAACACCGACTCATCGTTCTCGCCGTAGTAGCGCTTGCACAGCTCGACGATGGTGCGGCCGGCCTGCAGGAACAACTGCTCGCGGTCGCTGTGAGTGGCCAGTGTGGAACCGTTGCCCGGCAAGGCCAGGCCCAAGGCTTCGACCAGGCAGTTCATCGAGTTGGCGGTGAACATGCCGGAGCACGAACCGCAGGTCGGGCAGGCGCTTCGCTCGTATTCCGCAACCTTCTCGTCAGAAGCGCTGGAATCGGCGGCAATTACCATGGCGTCGACGAGGTCGAGGCCGTGGGAGGCGAGTTTGGTCTTGCCGGCTTCCATCGGGCCGCCGGAGACGAAGATCACCGGGATGTTCAGGCGCAAGGCAGCCATCAACATGCCGGGGGTGATCTTGTCGCAGTTGGAGATGCACACAATGGCGTCGGCGCAGTGAGCGTTGACCATGTATTCCACGGAGTCGGCGATGATCTCGCGGCTCGGCAGCGAATACAGCATGCCGTCATGGCCCATGGCGATGCCGTCGTCCACGGCAATGGTATTGAATTCTTTTGCCACGCCACCGGCGCGTTCGATCTCGCGGGCGACCAGTTGGCCCAGGTCCTTGAGGTGAACATGGCCCGGCACGAACTGGGTGAACGAGTTGGCAATTGCGATGATCGGCTTCTTGAAGTCGTCATCTTTCATCCCCGTGGCACGCCACAGCGCGCGCGCACCGGCCATGTTGCGGCCGTGGGTGGATGTTTTCGAGCGGTAATCAGGCATTGGAGCACTCCGGGCGGCTAATCAAGTACTAAAGGGGAGTGAGCTTCTAATTGACGACTGGAACACTCAGAAAATGGCCGTGTGTCCGGTAGTTGCCACTCGCATCGCGGGATCGCCGCTTGCTTGGGCCTCGAGCTCATAAACCCGCCGGGGGATGACTGGCGATGAATAGGGCCGATTCTACACCGCTGGCGGCTGGAGGGAATGGGCGTATGTGTATTGGCGGGTTCAACCGACGTTCAGCAATTCCAGGCGACGTGAAATCAACGAATTCAACACGAGGGCCGCTGTACTCAGCAGCAAAAAAGCTAATGCCAGGGTCATCTGCGGGTTATCTGTACTCATGTTGATCAATGCGCTAATCAATCCACCCAGTATAAAAATTAAAGTGTTCCCAGCCGACGCCGCGGTGCCTGCATTTTCCGGAAACACGTCCATAGCTTTAGAGGTAGCGATGGGCCGACAAATGGTAGTTCCGGTGGTGCAGACGATCATTGGGATTAATACTGTCATCGTTGAAAGCTCAAAAGTGCTTGAAAAAAAGAGCATCAATAGCCCAGAACAAAAAATCAGGGCCAAACCGAGCACGATTTGAACCTTGGGCGCCAGCCTATTAGCGAGTATGCGAGCTACGATGCCGCCAGCAATATACGCCGCGCCGTAAAGTAGCAAGGCTAGTGAGAATTCATAAGTGGATAGCTGCAACTGATCCATGAAGATGAGCGGTGATATGACGATGAATGAAAAGTGGCAGGCGAAAGCAATTGCTGCAATTAGCCAGTAACCGACGAAACTGCGGTTGCTGAGTACCCGTTGATAAGCGCAGAAAATATCTTCTTTTGGATGAGAGTTTACATGATGATTGTCTAGTAAAAAATACGCGATTGACAAAACGCCAAGGGCCAATACGATAAAAAGAAAAAAGCTGCCAGGCCAGTCAAAAAGCTGTTGCAGTACACTACCAAGTAGCGGAGATATTGAAATAAAAATGCCACTCGCCGTGATCATCAGAATTCTCAACTGGTCCCTTTCTTTACCTTCAAACATATCCTGAACCAACGCCTGTGACAGCACGAAGCAGCCGCAACCGATGGCTTGGACCATTCTAAATATCAGAAACCACATATATTCGGTAGAGAATACGCAACCGGTGGCACCTGCAATGGATACAACCATCCCGCTAATCAACAACCCCTTGCGCCCTACGATATCTGAGAGTGGTCCGATTAAAAGTTGTGATAGGGAGATACCGATAGCAAAAAGGCTAATAGAGAACGCAATAGCCGAAGGTTTATTTTGAAAGTGTTCAGCCAGTGCGGGGAAAGAAGGGAGTAAGACATCTAGAGGGAAAACACCAAGTAACACCATGGTCATTAATAGCACGATCGCCGACCTTTGTCTTTTTTTGTTACCGTTAGCGGTACGTGTCTTATTCATCTATAAGCCCCACATTTGAGAACAGCTGGCGAATATCAGTTCGTTTAAAAAAACCTGCTTTTTTCAATGCTTGAAATGTGGTGCTGGCACCTTCGCGAGCGCGAAGAATATGGGCGTGCGGGTCAGCCATCATGGTCACGACTTGATCGACAGTGGTCTCACTTAATTGCACGCTTCGTAAACTCAATTCGAGCCATTTTTTATCCGTCTCAAAGAAAATAAGGATAATATCTAAGAGCTGTTTGGCAGATAAAATTCGTTGCTCGTCACTCATCTGAATCCACAAATAATGAAAGACTTCGCTAAAATATCGACTGTGTCGGGCCTCGTCAGCGAGGTGATCTTTGAGCATCTCCTGAACGCAGCAGACCAAGTTTTTTTGATAAACATCACGTAGATCTTTTGCAATGATGGTTTCCGATACGAAACCAATTAGAAGCCACGTGATCGACTTCTGCTTATTCGGGGTGGTATGGATTAGCTGATTGAGTTTTGTTGTTCGTCTGTGGATAGTTGATTGAGTTGCCATATCATAAAATTTACTGACTTGTTCGGCAAGCTGATAGGAGAATAGCGCGTGATAACCTTCGTCAGTGTAAAGCTGCAGTGCCGCTGTTTTCATACGAGAAGGTATCGTAAATTCAAGCTCGTCATGAATTATTAGTTCTACGGAGCGATTAACGATCTGGTGTTCAAGTAGTGTTGTGTAGTTTAGGAAGTTTACTAAGTGATTGGCGCAGAGACGCTTAGTGATGGCTTTGTCGGCTAATTTGACTTCCGGATGTTTAAGATAGGGAAGTAGGGCGGGAGGAAACCAATCTCTTGACTCCAGCTGTTTCTCTAAATCTGGAGGTAACTTGTATTGGTAATCACTGGTTCTTACTGATGCGCGGGTGTTCCAGTCTCCAAGAGTGAAGCTGGCTTTCCACAGATTAGAGTCGATGAGCGGCTCAACCATAATTCCTACCCTCGGTTGTTTAGCAGCGATTTTAGTTCCCTGCATATCACTTGTCCGTCGCTTTTACCGCACCCGACAAAAAATAAGACTTGTTCAGGATTGTTTTCTTCAAATCCTAATAAGGATTCAACCTGATTGTCTGTAAATGCGCCCGTTAACCAAGTGCTCAGTCCCATCGCTGTCGCGACCAGTTGGTAGGTTTGTGAAATATGACCCGCTTCGACATAAGCCATTCGATAAGCTCGTGAGTGCTCGTATTTCCACCAGAGTTTGTCAAATCGACAAGTGATGAAGAGACCTGCCGGGAGTTCGTTAATGAAGTGCTGTCCTGAAAGCACTTGCCCCAATGCCGTTTTCAGTTGCGTATTGACGGTACTTAGAGTGTGCTCGGATGCGTTATAAGCGTAAATGCCGGGCTTCAACCCATCTATATTTTTAGCGTAAAGGAAACCTTCACACGCGTTTAATCCCCCACCGGAAGGGCTGCTCCTTCGGGCTTCGAGTCCTTTCGCAATACTTTCATCAACATTGTTTGCTCTTTCGTTTAAGTGTCCTAAGCACAAGTAAAGAATTGTACTTATGGTTTGCAGGGCAACGGATTCGCCTGTGAATGAACGGCAGGTTTTTCGGGTGAGCAATGCACTTTGAAGTGAGTTCTCTGACAGGTTGATAGGTGCTGGCAAGCGAATTAATGGAGTGTCAGCTTTGTGTTTGTGTATTCGGTCTGGAGGGGGAGGTGTTGATAATGTTTTTGTACAATGGTCTAGGTAGATGCTCGCCCATTCGTCTGCGTTTTCGGGCATTTGATCGCAAGGTATGTTTTTGGTGCCAATATGGAAAATTTTTGATAACTCATCCCAGCCCCAATTAATTGGCGGAGAAGGTGTGTCTGTCAAAATTTCGGCTTCTAATAGCTGAGTGTCTATTGGGTTTGAATTGTCGAAGATTTTTGGATCGTCTATCAGTTTGGTGAGTCGTACTGAGTATTCTAGATTGAGCTCGTATTGTTTGTGATTTTTATAGTTCCAAACTATCGCTGTAGGTGTTTTTGGGAGTATAAATATATAAGGGTTTATCTGCATTGCACTGCCTCCGTGCGGAGCGGAAAAACGCTGGGTAGCCGGCACTCCCCAGCGTTTTAGTTGCTTAGCGGGCTTTCAGTGCTACCAAGAAAGCCAAGTTGGCGATGTGGGAAGTTTCCAGTTTGATATTTTTCATTTTGGATCTCCTTATTTTCAACTTTATATTTAATTAAAGTGTCGCCGTCATCGGTGACAATTGAATAATAGGATTTAATGATGAAATTTCAAGAAAAAAACGCGTAGGAATGTTCGAGTTTTTTTGTCGGATTGGTACTACGAAGTGGCGTGGGGTAGTTATTCTATGCTTAATAGGCAGTCGGTAAAATACGGTCGGGCGGAATGGCTTAGATGTAATGAAATCATGGGAGATCCATTTTGGATCCCCCATTCAGATGTTAATCAGCTATTAGGCAACAACCGGCACGTAATGCTCTTGATATACCGCGTCTCGGCAATCGCCGGGTGCACCGGGTGGTCCGGGCCTTGGCCGCCGCGTTCGAGCATCTGGATGTTGCGGTCCAGATGGCGGGCGCTGGTGAGCAGGATGTTTTGCAGGTCATCTTCCGGCAGGTGCATGGAGCATGAAGCGCTGACGAGGATGCCGTCCTTGCTGAGCAGGCGCATGGCTTGCTCGTTGAGGCGGCGGTAGGCGCCTTCGCCGTTTTTCATGTCTTTTTTGCGTTTGATGAAGGCCGGTGGGTCGGCGACGATCACGTCGAAGCGTTCTTCGCTGGCTTTCAGTTCCTTCAAGGCTTCGAACACGTCGCCTTCGATGCAGGTCATTTTCTCGGCAAAGCCGTTCAGCGCGGCGTTGCGTTCTACGCCGTCGAGGGCGAAGGCGGAGGCGTCGACGCAGAACACTTCACTGGCGCCAAAGGCCGCCGCTTGCACGCCCCAGCCGCCGATGTAGCTGTACAGGTCCAGTACACGCTTGCCCTTGGCATACGGGGCCAGGCGGGCGCGGTTCATGCGGTGGTCGTAGAACCAGCCGGTTTTCTGGCCCTGGATCACCGGGGCTTCGAATTTCACGCCGTTTTCTTCCAGCGCCACCCACTCCGGCACCAGGCCGAATACGGTTTCGACGTAGCGGTTGAGGCCTTCGGCGTCACGCGCGGCGGAGTCGTTCTTGAACAGGATGCCGCTGGGCTTGAGCACTTGGGTCAGTGCGGCGATCACGTCTTCTTTATGCGCTTCCATGGTCGCTGAAGCGATCTGTACTACCAAGATGTCGCCGAAACGGTCGACCACCAGGCCCGGCAACAGGTCGGAATCACCGTAGACCAGGCGGTAGAACGGCTTGTCGAACAGGCGGTCACGCAGGGACAGGGCCACGTTGAGGCGGTGCACCAGCAGCGACTTGTCCAGCGGCAACTTGATGTCGCGCGACAGCAGGCGGGCGCAGATCAGGTTGTTCGGGCTCATGGCCACGATGCCCAGGGTCTTGCCGCCGGCTGCTTCCAGGATAGCCTGGTCGCCTGCCTGGAAGCCGTGGAGTGGGGTGGCGGCCACGTCGATTTCGTTGCTGTAGACCCACAGGTGGCCGTTGCGCAAACGACGATCGGCGTTGGCTTTGAGACGCAGGCTTGGCAGGGACATGACGTCGCTCCGGAAAAAAGAGCGGGAGTATACCCTTTGCGCACTCTTTCATGTGGGAGCTGGCTTGCCTGCGATGCGGGCGGCGCGGTGTATCAGACGTACGGTGGTGATGCTATCGCAGGCAAGCCAGCTCCCACATTCGATCGGGTTTCACTTGGGTTTTTGGGTGTCGGCCATGTCGGCATAAGGGGTAGAATTCGCGCCTAGCCCAGAGTGTGTACTTATGTCCCAAGAGCTTTCCCCCGAGCAGATCCAACAGGCCCTGCAAGGCATCAGCGTGCCGCCTCAACCGCAAATCATGGTGGATTTGCAGATGGAGCAGTACATGCCCGACCCGGACCTGGAAGTGATTGCGCGGTTGATCTCCCAGGACCCGGGCTTGTCCGGTGCGCTGCTCAAGATTGTCAATTCGCCGTATTACGGCCTGAGCAATAAAATCGCTTCGATCCAGCGTGCGGTGAACCTGCTGGGCAGCCGTTCGATCATCAATCTGATCAACGCGCAGTCGATCAAGGGCGAGATGTGCGACGACACCATCGTCACCCTCAACCGTTTCTGGGACACCGCCCAGGATGTGGCCATGACCTGCCTCACCCTGGCCAAGCGCACCGGTTCCCAGGCCGTGGACGAAGCCTATGCCTTGGGCCTGTTTCATGATTGTGGCGTGCCGCTGATGCTCAAGCGCTTCCCCAATTACATGGCGGTACTGGAAGAAGCCTACGCCAATGCCGGCCCGGATTGCCGCGTGGTCGACACCGAAAACAAAGCGTTCCACACCAACCATGCGGTGGTTGGCTACTACACCGCCAAGTCCTGGCGCCTGCCGGAGCATGTCACCGACGCCATCGCCAATCACCACAACGCCCTGGCGATTTTCAGCGATGAGACGTCGCGCAACCCGCAGCTCAAGAACCTGCTGGCCATTTTGAAGATGGCCGAGCATATCTGTTCGTCCTATCGCGTACTGGGCAATCAGCCAGTGGATCATGAGTGGAATGCCATCGGCCACCTGGTGCTGGATTACGTGGGCCTGTCGGACTACGACTTCGAGAGCCTGAAGTTGTCGATCCGCGAACTGGGCGCGCACTGACCCGTCATTCAAGAGGTACACATGCCCGAGTTACCAGAAGTCGAAACCACCCGCCGCGGGATCGCCCCGCACCTGGAAGGCCAGCGCGTCAGCCGCGTGGTGGTGCGTGAGCGGCGCCTGCGCTGGCCGATTCCGGAAGACCTGGATGTGCGCCTGTCGGGGCAGCGCATCGTGCTGGTGGAGCGCCGGGCCAAATACCTGTTGATCAATGCTGAAGTGGGCACCTTGATCAGCCACCTGGGCATGTCGGGCAACTTGCGCCTGGTGGAAGTCGGCATGCCGGCGGCCAAGCATGAACACGTGGATATCGAGCTGGAATCGGGTATGGCCCTGCGCTACACCGACCCGCGGCGCTTCGGTGCGATGCTCTGGAGCCGCGACCCGCACAACCATGAGTTGCTGATGCGGCTGGGGCCGGAGCCGTTGACTGACCTGTTTGACGGTGAGCGCTTGTTCCAGTTGTCTCGCGGCAAGTCGATGGCGGTGAAGCCGTTCATCATGGACAACGCGGTGGTGGTGGGTGTGGGTAATATCTATGCGACAGAGGCGCTGTTTGCAGCGGGGATTGACCCGCGGCGCGCCGCTGGCGGGATTTCACGCGGGCGTTATTTGAAGCTGGCGATTGAGATCAAGCGGGTACTGGCCGCTGCCATTGAGCGGGGCGGTACCACGTTGCGGGACTTTATCGGCGGCGATGGGCAGCCGGGGTATTTCCAGCAGGAATTGTTCGTGTATGGCCGTGGTGGCGAGGCGTGCAAGGTTTGCGGCACTGAGCTACGCAATGTGGTGCTGGGGCAGCGGGCGAGTGTGTTTTGCCCTCGGTGTCAGAGCTGATGGCTGTGTGAGGGCTGATATCGTTATCGCAGGCAAGCCAGCTCCCACAGTTGAAGGTATTCACCTATCCAATGTGGGAGCTGGCTTGCCTGCGATGAGGCCCTTACGGGCAATGAAGAGGCTTAGGCCTTACCGGTAATCTTGCGGTACTTCTCCATCAACTGCTCTTCAGTCTCAGGGTGTGCCTCATCCAGCGGGATGCAATCCACCGGGCATACCTGCTGGCACTGCGGTTCGTCGTAGTGGCCGACGCACTGGGTGCACAGGTTAGGGTCGATCACATAGATCTCTTCGCCCTGGGAAATGGCGGCGTTCGGGCACTCGGGTTCGCAGACGTCGCAGTTGATGCAATCGTCGGTGATGATCAGGGACATGGAAACTCCTGCCAGGGCACTCTGCCAAGGCATCTGAAAACTAATGCGCGCAATTGTGCCGCATTGGCGCCCGCAGTGCGAGCAGGCACCGACCGGGCAGCCTTACTTCTTGAAGCGTAGCGTCAGCGCATCGGCCACGGCTGGGTGCACGAACTTGGTGATATCTCCGCCCAAAGCGGCGATTTCACGCACCAACGTCGAGGAAATGAACGAATAACGCTCCGACGGCGTGAGGAACAGGCTTTCCACGTCCGGTGCCAATTGGCGGTTCATGTTGGCTAGCTGGAATTCGTATTCGAAGTCCGACACCGCACGCAGGCCACGCAGGAACACATTGGCGTTCTGCTCCTTGGCGAAATGCGCCAGCAATGTCGAAAAGCCCACTACTTCCACATTCGGCAGGTGCTTGGTGACCTCTTGCGCCAGCTCCACACGTTGTTCCAGGGGAAACAACGGGTTTTTCTTGGGGCTGGCCGCGACCGCGATGATCACATGGTCGAACAGGCGAGAGGCGCGTTCGACCAGATCGCCATGGCCTTTGGTAATCGGGTCGAAGGTACCTGGGTACAACACTCGGTTCATCGCGTCGTCCTGGCGGAGTCCGTTGGGGAACCGGATGGTATCGCAGCATTACCGGTGGGCCAAGTCGACTTATGTAGATAGATGCCGTGAATACCCTGTTTTTTCATGCCGTTTTCAGACGTTCGGCCAATGCGCTCGCCAGTTGCGCGGTCAATCCGTACACCGACAATTGCGGGTTGGCGCCAATGCTGGTGGGGAACAGCGAGCCATCGTGGATCGACAGGTTACGCAACTGATGATGGCGACCCAGGCTGTCGGCCACGGCATTTTTTGGCTCTTCACCCATGGCGCAACCGCCCATCACGTGGGCGCTGCCCAGGGTGGTGCGATGCAGTTCCAGATTCAAACCGTCGATCACGCTGCGCGCTTCGGCCAAGTTGTTCACAAAGCGCGCGTCGTGATGCAGGGGCTTGACCGATTTGGCCCCCGCCGCGAACTGAATCTCGGCCATGCTGTGGAAGGCCCGGCGCAGGCCGTCCCAGGCGTAGGGGGAGACCTGATAGTCGAGCACTGGCGTGCCATCACCGCGCAACTCTACGGTGCCGCCCGGGCTGTCGGGGTGAAAACCGTCGCGCAGCAGGGCGAGCATGGCGTGGGTGTGGGGTAGTTGGTTCATGTCCAAGGCGTTCTGCTTGCCGTAGCCACCGAACAGGGTGCTCGCCAGGCCTGGATGCAGGGGCGGTGCTTCCAGTTTGTAGGACATTTTGCCGGTAGTGCCGTCCTGCCATTGGAAATGGTCGGAGTAGATGGATTGCGGCGCACCGTAGAAGGGGTTGATCACCTCGTCGAACAGCCCGGCGGAGAAATTGACCAGGTGCAGGAAGGTGCGCTTGCCCAACCGCGAGTGCGGGTCGGGTGCATCCGAGCGCATCAGCAGGGCCGGGCTGTTGATGCCGCCGCCCGCTAGTACATAGTGCTTGGCTCTCACGCTGATCTTGCGCCCTGTGGGCGCTACGCAGCGTTCGTCCATGGCCACGCATTCGAGGCTGCTGATGGTGTCGCCGCTGTAGATGAGCCGTTCGGCGCGGGCCAGGTAAAGCAGCTCGCCGCCCTTTTCCAGGGTGGACGGGATGGTGGTCACCAGCATCGACTGCTTGGCGTTGACCGGGCAGCCCATGCCGCAATACCCCAGGTTGAAGCAGCCGCGCACATTGCGCGGGATCACATGCCAGCTGTAGCCGAGCTTTTCGCAGCCTTTGCGGATCACATCGTTATTGGCATTCGGCGGCAGCGCCCACGGCGCGATGCCCAGGCGCTGTTCCATTTTTTCGAACCAGGGCGCCATTTCGGCGCTGCTGTGGCCTTTGACCGCATATTCGCTGGCCCAATGCGAGAGGGTAGCGTCAGGGGTGCGAAAGCTGGAGGTCCAGTTGATCAAGGTGGTACCGCCCACCGCCCGGCCCTGCAGGATGGTGATAGCGCCGTCCTTGCTCATCCGCCCGATGCCTTCCTGGTAAAGGCTGGCGTAGGCTTCGTCTTCCAGCAGCTTGAAGTCGCTGCTGGTCTTGAGCGGACCTTCTTCGATCAGCAACACTTTGTAGCCGGCAGCGCTGAGGATTTCGGCGGTGGTACCGCCCCCGGCGCCGCTGCCGATGATGGCGACATCCGCTTCCAGGGTCAGGTCGTTATCCAGGGCGGCGCCATTGTGGGTTTTCCAGCCACGGGCCAGGCCGTCGCGGAACAGATCGGGTACGGGCATAGGTGTGCACTCTTATTTTTGTAGGAAGATGCAATCTTGGAGGATTGCCCAGGCTAGATCTTCGGCGGGCCGGGGTAGCCGCAATGGGCCCAGGACTCGGGCCGGAAGTACCAGGCCATGATCACCAGCTTGAGCAGTGAGCCCTGGCCCATGCGCAGCAGGTTCAGGTAGCTGTTTTCCCAGCGGTGCAGGAAATTGCGGATCTGTTCGCTGCTGGCATTTTCCCAACTGCCCCAGATACCGGTCAGCGGGCCGCGGGTGATGCCCATCGCCAGCACGTCGAATAATTGCTGGGTGAGCTTGAACATCTCGGGCGACAAGTGCTGCAGGCTGTAATCGAGTTTTTTCAGGGTGTCCTCAATATCGGCAAACACGTGCTCGGCGCTGGCCACGCCTTCCAGCAGCACCGGGATCACCGCCCGCAAGAACGGCAAGTCGCTGGTGCGCAACATCGCAAAGCCGCTGGCCGGCGTACTGCTGGAGCAACCGCTGAGGCTGGCGCCCAGCCCGGCGGTGGCGAGGAAGGCGCTGGCACACAGGCCGATTTTCAAGACGCTGCGCCGTGACAGCGCGGGTGAATCAGTCAGGCTGGGGTTCATTGTTTTTATTGTCCCGAAGGTGGCGGTTATCAGCGGATAAACAGCTTCTGGATCAGCTTCTGGATCGACTTGCCATAGGGCGGGTAGATCAACTTCGCCGCGTTCAGGCGCTGTTTGACCAGCACACCCTTGGCCTTGCTGAACGTCAGGAAACCTTCGTGACCGTGGTAATGGCCCATGCCCGACGGGCCGATGCCACCGAACGGCATATCGTCCTGGGCGACGTGCAGCAAGGTGTCGTTCAGGCATACACCACCGGAATGGGTTTCGTGGAGCACCCGCGCTTGTTCGCCTTTGTTGTAGCCGAAGTAATACAAGGCCAGTGGGCGAGGGCGCTGGTTGATGTAGGCAAAGGCTTGGTCAAGGCCGCGATACGGCACGATAGGCAGGAGCGGGCCGAAAATTTCGTCCTGCATCACGGTCATGTCGTCACTGACATTCAATAGCAGGCTGTGGGCCATTCGCCGCGCCTGGCCTTGCTCGTACAGCGGGATCAGGGTGGCACCTTTGTCGGTGGCGTCCTTGGCGTAGGCATTGAGCCGGGCCAGTTGGCGTTCGTTGATGATGGCGGTGTAGTCCGGGTTGTCGACCAGCGTCGGATAAAACCCGCGCACGGCTTTGGAATAGGCCTCGACAAAGCCCTCCACGCGATCTTCTGGTACCAGCACATAATCCGGTGCCACGCAGGTTTGCCCGGCATTCAAAGCTTTGCCGAAGGCGATGCGTTCGGCGGCGTCCTTGAGCGGCACGTCGGCCGAAACGATCGCCGGCGATTTGCCGCCCAACTCCAGGGTCACCGGCGTGAGGTTTTCGGCCGCCGCACGCATCACGTGCTTGCCTATGCTGGTAGCACCGGTGAACAGCAGGTGATCGAAGCGCAACTTGGAAAACGCCATGCCCACGTCAGCTTCGCCCAGCACGACGCACACCAGGTCCTCGGGGAAGATCTTGGCCAGCAACGCCTTGAGCAGCTCGCCGGTGGCCGGCGTGGACTCGCTGAGCTTGAGCATTACCCGATTGCCGGCAGCCAACGCCCCCACCAACGGGCCGATGGCCAGGAACAGCGGGTAGTTCCACGGCACGATGACGCCGACGACGCCCAGTGGCTGGTAAATGACTTTGGCTGAGGCGGGCTGGAAGGCAATGCCTACAGCGCGGCGGGAAGGTTTCATCCAGCCCTTGAGGTGTTTGCTCGCGTAGTGAATGCCATGCAGGCTGGGCATCAATTCGGCAAACAGGGTTTCGTCGGCGCTGCGATGGCTAAAATCCTGGCTGATCGCATCGATCAGCGCCTGGCGTTCGTCGCTCAGTAGATCCCGCAGGGCCTTGAGCCATTGCTGGCGCTGTCCGGCCGGCGGCATCGGGTTGGCGGCATAGGCGCGGCGTTGAGCGTCGAACAGGTCCTGGAGTTGATCCAGTGCCTGGGAGTCTTGCAGGTAGGCAACGTTGGCAGGCATGGCGCGGCACCGATTGTTATTGGTCTGCCTGGATTTTTAGAGTCATTGCTCTAAATTGTCAAACAACATTGCAGTAACATCCAGATTTATCCTGGCCGGGTTAGGCCGTAAGATGCCCCATCCCGTGTATAGAAGCTGATCCCCTATGGCACCACGAGTAAAGACCAGCGAGCGCATTGTGCAAACCAGCCTGGAGCTTTTTAACCAGCAGGGCGAGCGCAGTATCAGTACCAACCACATTGCCGCCCACATGGAAATTTCCCCGGGCAACCTGTACTACCACTTCCCTAACAAGCAGGCGATCATTGCCGTGCTGTTCCGCGAATATGAAGCGCTGGTAGACAGTTTCCTGCGCCCACCCCAAGGGCGGGGGATGCTGGTGGAAGACAAACGCTTTTACCTGCAAGCCGTATTGGCCGGCATGTGGCGTTATCGCTTCCTGCACCGCGACCTCGAACACCTGCTGGAGAGCGACCCGGAACTGGCTACATGCTACAGGCGTTTTTCCCAGCGTTGCCTGATCCAGGGCGGCGCCATCTACCAAGGCTTTGTCGACGCCGGCATTCTCAATATGGACCCGGTGCAAACCGAAGCCCTGACCCTCAATGCCTGGATTATCCTCACCTCGTGGGTGCGCTTTTTGTGCACCACCAATGAAAAATCCACCCACCTGAGCGCCGAGGCGATCAAGCGCGGGGTGTATCAGGTGCTGGAGGCGGGGTTTGTCACGCCGCAGGCCAAAGACGCGGTGGACGCCTTGTTCAAAGAGTTTTACGTGCCGTTGAATCAGGCACTGGAAGAAGTGAAGTAAGACCTTTCCCCTTTGTATTCACAGGAGTCAGTCATGCCGCTTGCCCAACTGATCAGCCCCCAGCAATTGGCCGAGCGCCAACAGTCGAGCGGGTGGGTGATCCTGGATTGCCGCTTTGCCCTGGAAGACCCGGACTACGGCTTGTGCAGTTACGCCGAAGGGCATATCGAGGGCGCGCAATACGCTGACCTTGAGCGCCACCTGAGCGGCCCGGTGACCAAGGGCGTGACCGGTCGTCATCCTTTGCCGGCGGCGGACACGTTCGCCAGGCAACTGCGGGCGTGGGGCATCAGTGCCGACACCGATGTGGTGCTGTATGACGACGGCCCCGGTGCCTACGCCGCCCGTGCCTGGTGGCTGCTGGCCTGGCTGGGCAAGCGTGATGGCGTGTTTATTCTCGATGGTGGCCTCAAGGCCTGGCATGCCGCCGGTTTCCCCCTGAGCCTGGACGCGCCTGTGATTGAGCCGGGTACCTTCGCCGGTATGCCGGATCCTCGGCTATTGCTGGATGCCGAACACTTGCAAAAACGCCTGGGCCAACCCGACCTGACCTTGATCGACGCCCGCGCCCAGCCGCGCTTTCGTGGCGAAGTAGAGCCCATCGATCCGATTGCCGGGCATATCCCTGGCGCGCAGTGCGCTGCGTTCAGTGAAAACCTGGGCAGCGATGGTCGTTTCTTGCCGGCCGAGCAGCTCAAGCAGCGCTTCGCCGCGCAGTTGCAAGGGCGCCCGCCGCAGGAATTGGTGGCGTATTGCGGCTCTGGGGTGACGGCGTGCCATAACCTGTTTGCGTTGAGCCTGGCGGGGTATCCGTTGGGTAAGTTGTATGCGGGGTCGTGGAGTGAGTGGATTACTGATCCTGCTCGGGAAATAGCAACGGGCGACTGAACGATCGGTGTGAACACTTGCTTAAAATGTGGGAGCTGGCTTGCCTGCGATAGCGGAGTGTCAGCCACCTCAACGTTGGCTGGCCCACCGCTATCGCAGGCAAGCCAGCTCCCACACTATTGACCGTATTGGGCCTGAAGCCACTGCGGGATCCGGCGCTCCAGATAGTAACCAGGGCGCTTCAGCGAACCCTCCACAAACCCCACATGCCCGCCCTTGGCCAGCAACTCGAACTCGGTGCAGGCCGACAGCTCACTGGCGTCAGGCAAGCTGTGCGCAAATACAAACGGGTCATCGGCCGCCTGGATAATCAACGTAGGCGTACGGATATCGCCCAGGTAATAGCGGCTCGATGCGCGGCGATAATAGTCTTCAGCACTGATGAAACCATGCAGCGGCGCGGTTACCCGCCCGTCGAAGTCCCAGAACGTGCGCATCTTTTCCAGGGAGCCAAGGGCCTCCAGGGTTTTCAGCCCATCCTCACGACCGTCCTGCAGGAACTGGCGTTGCTTGACGCGGATATACGCCAGCATCTCGCGCATGAAGTGCTTCTGATAAACCCGCGAGAACCCCAGGCCGATGCGATCGGCGCATTGATCCAGGCGAAACGGCACCGACACCGCCGCCGCGCCCTGCAAGCCCGAGGCCTTGCCGGTTTCGCCCAAATGCTTGAGCAACACATTGCCGCCCAGGGAATAACCCACCGCATACACGGGCGCCAACGGCCGCTTGGCGCGCAGATGAGCAATCGCTGCCGCCAGGTCTTCGCTGGCGCCGGAGTGATAACTGCGAGCCAGCAGGTTGGGCTCGCCCGAGCAGCCGCGCCAGTTCAACGCAGCGCTGGCCCAGCCTTGGGCGGCGAGGACTTTTTGCAGGCCGGCCACATAGGGCGAATTGGACGAGCCGGTCAGCCCATGCAGCACCAGCACCAAGGGTGCTTGCACGTCATGCGGCCCGTGCCAGTCAAGATCAAGGAAGTCGCCATCCTCCAGCCACAGGCGCTCGCGTTGGCGTTCGATATGGGTGGTCGGCCGCCACAGCGGCCCCCACAGGGTCTGCAAGTGGGGGTTGCCGAGGCCGAAGGCGGGTTTGAAGCGGTCTGTAGATGGAATCATGAATTACCCGCTGCCGTGTAGGAGCGAGCTTGCTCGCGGAAAACGTTAACGATAACGCGGCGCTGTCAGACAGCCCGTGTCGCCTGTTTGACCTTCGCGAGCAAGCTCGCTCCTACAGGGCGCGATGCCACAACGCGTAATACACCCGCCCGGACTTCTGCTCCCGGTGCAGGCGCCAGCCACTGGGCAGGCCCAGCGTGGAGGGCGCGGTCTCGCTCTCAGTGTAGATCCAGGCATCCGGTGCCAGCCACTGGCGTTCTTCCAGCAGCGTGCAGACAGCTGGCAGCAGGTTCTGGTTGAACGGTGGGTCGAGGAACACTACGTCGTATTCAGTCGCCGCCTGGGTTTCCAGGTAGCGCAGCGCGTCCGCCGTCTGCACCTGGCCGGTGGTGCAACGCAGCGTGCCCAGGTGCTCCTTGAGGCTGGACACCGCCACGTTGCTGGCGTCCAGCGCCTGGCCCTGGGCCGCGCCACGGGACAGCGCCTCCAGGAACAGCGCGCCGCTGCCAGCGAACGGGTCCAGCACCTTGGCCCCGCCAATGTACGGTGCGAGCCAGTTGAACAGGGTTTCACGCACGCGGTCGGGCGTCGGGCGCAGGCCCACGACGTCGGGGAAGCTCAGCTTGCGGCTGCCCCATTCACCGCCAATGATGCGCAGTTGGCCCACACCGTTATGCACGTTGTGGACAGGTTTTTTCGGGCGAGATGAACTGGCCATTAATGCTCCGGAACCCCGAGCGGCTGCTCGGCAGGTTTATCAGTGGGGGGCGGTAGTGGCTTTTGCGCAATCGTCGGGCCGGCGGTCACGATGACCATCTTGTCGGCGCTCAAGTGTTTATTCATTGCAGCCTTGACCTGATCGACGGTCAGGGCCTGGGATTGTTTCATGAAATCTTCCAGATAGCTCAGCGGCAGGTTGTAGAAACCCATGGCGCCCAACTGCCCGACGATATCGGCGTTGCTGGCGGTGGACAGCGGGAAGCTGCCGGCCAGCTCGCGCTTGGCGTCATCCAGTTCCTTTTGCGTCGGGCCGGTCTTGAGGTAGTCAGCCAGTACGTCCTCCACCAGGCGCAAGGTGCCACCGCTCATTTCGGCGCGGGTCTGCAGGTTGATCATGAACGGGCCGCGCACCTGCATTGGTGAGAAACCGGAATACACGCCGTAGGTCAGGCCGCGCTTTTCACGCACTTCGCTCATCAAGCGGGTGCCGAAGCCACCGCCGCCGAGGATCTGGTTACCCAGGGACAAGGCTGCGTAATCCGGGTCGGCACGGTCGATGCCCAACTGCGCAAACAGCAGGTGGGTTTGCTTGGACGGGAACTCGATACGGCTCAGGCCGGCTTTTGGCTCGGTCGGCTGGGCGATCTTGGCCATAGCCGGGCCTTTGGGCAGCGACGCGGACACCTTGGCCGTCATGGCTTCAGCTTCGGCGCGGGTCAGGTCGCCCACCACTGCAATCACCGCGTTACCCGCCGCATAGGCCTTGGCGTGGAACGCCTGCAACTGCGCCAGGGTAATCTTCGGCACGCTCTCGGGGGTGCCTTCGCTCGGGTGCGCGTAAGGGTGGTCGCCGTACAGACGCTTGAACAGCTCGATGCTCGCCAGTTTGCCAGGGTTCTGCTTCTGGTACTCGAAACCGGCCAGGATCTGGTTCTTGATGCGTGCCAGTGAGTCTGCCGGGAACGTCGGCTGGCCGATCACCTGGTTGAACAGTGACAGGGCTGCGTCACGCTTGGCGCTGTCGCTCAGGCTGCGCAGGGTCACCAGCGCCATGTCGCGGTAGGCGCCGTTGCCAAAGTCGGCCCCCAGGCCTTCGAACCCGCTGGCGATCTGGCTGACATCCTTGCCCGGCACGCCTTCGTTGAGCATGGCGTTGGTCATCAGCGCCAGGCCTGGCACGTCGCCATCCTGGCTGCTGCCGGCGGCGAACAGCAGGCGCATGTCGAACATCGGCAACTCATGGGCTTCGACGAACAGCACCTTGGCGCCTTCGGCGGTGGTCCAGGTTTGTACGTCGAGCTTGCGGTTGGTCGGTGCCTTGCCATCCAGTTCCGCCAGGGATTGCAGGGTGCTGGCCGTTTGAGCCTTGTCCAGGGCCTGGCTGGCGACCGACTCGCTGGGGCGCAAGAAGTAAACGGCGCTGGCCGCCATCAGGGTGACGGCGATCAGGCCGGGCAGGATCAGGCGGCTGTTTTTGCGATCACTCATGAGCGGTCTCCTCAGGCAAAACATGGGCGACGCTCAGACGTTCGCGGGTGAAATAGGTGCGTGCAGCCTTCTGGATGTCTTCCGGGGTCACGCTTTGCAGGTCGGCAAGCTCGGTGTCCATGAGTTTCCAGGACAGGCCGACGGTTTCCAGGGAGCCAATGGCCGTGGCCTGGCTGGTGATGGAATCACGCTGGTACACCAGGCCGGCAATCACCTGGGCACGGATGCGCTCCAGTTCTTCGGCGGTCGGCGGCTTGGCCTTCAACTCATCGAGCAGGCGCCACAGGCCGGCTTCGGCTTGCGCGACGGTTTTCTTCTTCTGCTGGTTCGGCGTGGCCGAGAGGGTGAACAGGCTGTCGCCACGGGTGTAGGCGTCGTAGTTGGTGGAAGCGGCGGACACCAGCTCCTCACCGCGTTCCAGTTGCTCGGAGATCCGTGCACTGTAGCCGCCGTCCAGCAGGGCCGAGATCAGGCGCAGGGCCTGTACCGAGCGTTTGTCTTCGGCGGTGGCCAGGCCGGGCACGTTGAAGCCCAGGAACACGCTCGGCAGTTGGGTCTGCACGTGCAGGGTCAGCAGGCGCTCGCCGGGCTCGGCCAATTCCATCGGGATTTTTGCCGGCGGCACGTCACGCTTGGGGATCGGCCCGAAGTAACGTTGGGCGAGGTTTTTCACCTCGTCCGGGGTCACGTCGCCGACCACCACCAGGGTGGCGTTGTTCGGCACGTACCAGGATTGGTACCAGTGGCGCAGTTCCTCGACCTTCATGCGGTCCAGGTCGGCCATCCAGCCAATGGTCGGCGTGTGGTAGCCACTGGCCGGGAACGCCATGGCCTTGAAGCGCTCGAACGCCTTGGACATGGGGTTATCGTCGGTGCGCAGGCGGCGTTCTTCCTTGATTACCTCGATTTCACGGCTGAACTCGTCGGCCGGCAGGCGCAGGCTGGCCATGCGGTCGGCTTCCAGCTCAAAGGCCACGCCCAGGCGGTCACGGGCCAATACCTGGTAGTACGCGGTGTAGTCGTCGCTGGTGAACGCATTTTCTTCGGCGCCCAGGTCGCGCAGGATCAGCGAGGCTTCGCCGGGGCCAACCTTGGCGCTGCCTTTGAACATCATGTGTTCCAGGGCGTGGGACAAACCGGTCTGGCCCGGGGTTTCGTAGCTTGAGCCAACCTTGTACCAGACCTGGGAAACCACCACCGGCGCACGATGATCTTCGCGCACGACCACCTTGAGGCCGTTATCGAGGGTGAATTCATGGGTGGGTTGTGGATCGGCAGCCAAAGCTGAGAGAGGCAGACAAACTGTGCTGAACAGCAGGCCTGCGGCGCGGCGGGCTAGAGCATTCATTCGTTTTTAAACCTGTTGGGCTGCCCGCTTGGTCTTAGCGTCGGCGGGCGAGGAGGTGCTAGGATACTGGTCCGACTTAAGGACGGCCACTGCGGCTGTCTTGTGAAGGCCCTATTTAGGCCTTACAAAATGTTGCGCATGAACGAGCTGGCTAAAAAACAGTCTGTTACGCATCGAATTTTATTTACCGGCGCGCCCTGTGGCGCGTCGCTACCTTGAGATAGCCGTCTCCATGTTTGGTTCCAACGACGACAAGAAGACCCCAGCTGCGGCTGGCGAGAAGAAAGGCCTGTTCGGATGGCTGCGCAAAAAGCCGCAGGAAACCGTCGTCGAACAGCCACAGGTTCACGCCGAACCGACCCCTGAACCCGTAATAGAAGCCGAACCGGTTGCCGAGACGCCAGTTCCGGTGGTGTTGCCGATGGCTGAGCCGGTGTTGCAGCCGGTCGCCGAGGCCGCGCCGGAGCCCGAGCCCGAGCACAAGCCCTGGTTGGAGCTGCCCGTGGCCGAAGAGCCTGTGGCGTTGGTGGAGGATGTTCAGGCCGAGCACGTCGTGCCGCCGATTCCTGCGGTGGTTGAGCCGGTGCCGGTAGAGGTTGTGGCTGAAGTACCGCCCGTCGTTGAAGTGCCTGTACCGGTTGTCGCTGCACCTGCCGTTATCGAGCCAGAGCCTGTCGTCGCCACCACCGAAACCAGCAAAACCGGATTCTTTGCCCGCCTCAAGCAGGGCCTGAGCAAGACCAGCGCCAGTATTGGCGAAGGCATGGCCAGCCTGTTTCTGGGCAAGAAAGTCATTGATGACGAGTTGCTGGAAGACATCGAGACCCGCCTGCTAACCGCCGACGTGGGCGTCGAAGCCACCGCCGTGATTATCCAGAGCCTGACGCAGAAGGTCGCGCGCAAGCAGTTGACCGACGCCGATGCGCTGTACAAATCCCTGCAGGCTGAGCTGGCCGCCATGCTCAAGCCGGTTGAGGCGCCGCTGGTGATCACGCCGAAAAAGCCTTTCGTCATCCTCGTGGTAGGCGTAAACGGCGCTGGCAAGACCACCACCATCGGCAAGCTGGCCAAGAAGCTGCAGGGTGAAGGCAAGAAAGTCATGCTCGCCGCCGGTGACACCTTCCGTGCCGCGGCCGTCGAGCAGTTGCAGGTGTGGGGTGAGCGCAACAAGATCCCGGTGATCGCCCAGCACACCGGTGCCGACTCTGCTTCGGTGATCTTCGATGCTGTGCAAGCCGCCAAGGCGCGCAACATCGATGTGCTGATCGCTGATACAGCCGGCCGCCTGCACACCAAAGACAATTTGATGGAAGAGCTGAAGAAAGTGCGCCGCGTGATCGGCAAGCTCGACGCCGATGCACCCCATGAAGTCCTGCTGGTGCTCGACGCCGGTACCGGCCAGAACGCCATCAGCCAGGCCAAGCAATTCAACCAGACGGTGCAGCTGACCGGCTTGGCATTGACTAAGCTCGACGGCACGGCCAAGGGCGGTGTGATTTTCGCCCTGGCCAAACAGTTCGGGTTGCCGATTCGTTATATCGGCGTCGGTGAAGGCATCGACGACCTGCGCACCTTTGAAGCCGAACCCTTTGTACAGGCACTGTTTGCCGAGCGGGAGCGTTCATGATTCGATTCGAACAGGTCGGTAAACGCTATGCCAACGGGCATGTGGGCTTGCATGAGCTGAGCTTTCGAGTGCGTCGCGGCGAATTCTTGTTTGTCACCGGCCATTCGGGCGCAGGCAAAAGTACGCTGTTGCGCCTGCTGCTGGCCATGGAACGCCCGACTACCGGCAAGTTGCTGCTGGCGGGCCAGGACCTGGCCACTATCAGCAATGCGCAAATTCCATTCCTGCGCCGCCAGATCGGCGTGGTGTTCCAGAACCACCAGTTGCTGTTCGACCGCACGGTGTTCAACAACGTGGCCCTGCCGTTGCAGATCCTCGGGCTGTCCAAGGCCGAGATCGTCAAACGCGTGGACTCGGCCCTGGAACGCGTGGCCTTGTCGGACAAGACCGACCTCTTCCCCGGCGACCTGTCCACCGGCCAGCAACAGCGTGTCGGTATCGCCCGCGCCATCGTCCATCGCCCGGCTTTGCTGCTGGCGGACGAGCCCACCGGTAACCTCGACCCGCGCCTGGCGGCCGAGATTATGGGGGTGTTCGAAGACATCAACCGCCTGGGCACCAGCGTCTTGATCGCCAGCCACGACCTGGCCCTGATTGCCCGCATGCGCCATCGCATGCTCACCCTGCAACGCGGCCGCCTGATCGGCGATGGGGAGGCTGGCGTATGAGTGCTACACGCAGCCCTAAAGTATCCGAACGGGTGGCTCCGAAGCCGGCCGACCCGCAACCGAAAAAGAAAAAACACGACGAAGACGACGGCCCGGACTTCGGCACCCTGGTGCACGCCTGGATCGAAAGCCACCGCGCCAGCCTGCTGGACAGCCTGCGTCGCCTGGGCAAGCAGCCGATCGGCAGCTTTTTCACCTGCCTGGTCATGGCCGTGGCCTTGAGCCTGCCGATGGGCTTGTCGCTGTTGCTTAATAATGTGGAGCGCCTGGGCGGCTCCTGGCAGCGGGCGGCGCAGATTTCGCTGTACCTGAACCTGGACACCAGCAGCAAGGAAGGCGAAGCGCTGCGCGATGACATCAAGAACATCCCGGGGGTTGCCGAGGCTGAGTACATCAGCCGCGACCAGGCCCTTGAAGAGTTCCAGCAGCAATCGGGCCTGGGCGAGGCGCTCAAGGAGCTGCCGCAGAACCCGCTGCCGGGCGTGGTGCTGGTAACGCCGAACGAGGTCGACAAGCCGGCGCTGGAAGCCCTGCGACAAAAACTCGCAGAGATGCCGAAGGTGCAACAGGCGCAACTTGATCTAGTCTGGGTAGAGCGCCTGGCCGCGATCCTCAAGCTGGGTGACCGCTTTGTGTTCGGCCTGACGGTGTTATTAGTGTCTGCATTACTTTTGGTGATAGGTAATACCATTCGTCTTCATATTGAAAATCGTCGCACCGAGATAGAAGTGATTAAACTGGTGGGCGGCACAGACAGCTATGTGCGTCGGCCTTTCCTCTACATGGGCGCGTTGTATGGCCTGGGTGCGGGGATCTTGTCCTGGGGCGTACTGGCGTTTGGCCTGGATTGGTTGAACGACGCGGTTGTCGGCTTGGCCGGGCTCTACGGCAGTGATTTCGCGTTGGCGGGTGTGCCGGTAGCCGATGGTCTGAGTCTCTTGCTTGGCGCGGTCTTGTTGGGGTATATCGGTGCGTGGATTGCGGTGGCACGGCATTTACGTGAGCTGGCGCCGAAGTAGTTAATGCCAGATTAATGTGGTTTCGTTTGTATTGACCGTATCAGCGGTTTAGGGAACTTGTCCTACGGTTCCCAGGTCAATTTTCGCAGTGCTGAACTGCACGAGTTATGTGAGTCGGAGGTTTTTTCGTATGACCACTTCTTTGCAACCTGCTTATGCCTTGGTCCCAGGTGCGAACCTGGAGGCTTATGTGCACACGGTCAACAGCATTCCATTGCTGACGCCCGAGCAGGAGCGTGAACTGGCCGAGAGTCTCTACTATGAGCAGGATTTGGGGGCGGCTCGGCAGATGGTGCTCGCCCACCTGCGTTTTGTCGTACATATCGCCCGTAGCTATAGCGGCTACGGTCTGGCCCAGGCCGACCTGATTCAGGAAGGCAACGTCGGCCTGATGAAGGCTGTGAAGCGTTTCAACCCTGAAATGGGTGTGCGCCTGGTGTCGTTTGCCGTGCACTGGATCAAGGCGGAAATCCACGAGTTCATCCTGCGCAACTGGCGCATCGTGAAAGTGGCCACCACCAAGGCCCAGCGCAAGCTGTTCTTCAACCTGCGCAGCCAGAAAAAACGCCTGGCGTGGCTGAACAACGAAGAAGTCCACCGCGTGGCCGAAAGCCTCGGCGTGGAGCCGCGTGAAGTGCGCGAGATGGAAAGCCGCCTGACCGGCCATGACATGGCCTTCGACCCAGCCGCCGAAGCGGATGACGACAGCGCCTTCCAATCGCCGGCCAACTACCTGGAAGACCACCGGTACGACCCGGCGCGTCAACTCGAAGACGCCGACTGGAGCGACAACTCCAACCACAACCTGCACGAAGCGCTGGAAGTGTTGGACGACCGCAGCCGTGACATTCTCTACCAGCGCTGGCTGGCAGAAGAAAAAGCCACGCTGCACGACCTGGCGCAGAAGTACAACGTGTCGGCCGAGCGGATTCGTCAGCTTGAGAAAAGCGCAATGAACAAGCTGAAGTTGTCGATCGCCGCCTAAAACGCAGCGAACAAAAAATGCCCCGGTCGAAAGATCGGGGCATTTTTGTATGTGTTCGAAAAGTCTCAAGCCCAACTCGGTTTAATGTGGGAGCTGGCTTGCCTGCGATGAGGCCGTGTCAGTTAAAACATGGGTTACTGACCCACCGCTATCGCAGGCAAGCCAGCTCCCACAGGTCCCGTATTGTGTCAGTCGGACCAGGGGGCTTTGCGGGTAGTGTTCAGCTCCATTAGGTAACCATCCCCACCCAACTGGCTCATCTGCTGACGAATCCATGCCGCTCTGCGTGCCACATAGGCCGTCGGATGGCTGGCACTCCACACCCGCGGATTAGGCAGCACCGCCGCCAGGTAGCTGGCCTGCTGCCGCGAAAGCGCTTTGGCATTCACGCCAAAATGGTGCCGCGCCGCGGCCTCTGCGCCAAACACACCTTCATCCCATTCCACGCTGTTGAGGTACACCTCAAGAATCCGCTGCTTGGGCCACAACACTTCGATCAAGCCGGTAAACCACGCCTCCAGGCCTTTGCGCAAATAGCTGCGCCCGGCCCACAGGAACAGGTTTTTCGACACCTGCTGGCTCAGGGTGCTGGCGCCGCGAATCGAGCCGCCACGTTCGTTGTGCAGGATCGCGGCCTGGATCGCGCCGAAATCAAAACCCCAGTGTTGTGGGAAGCGTTGGTCTTCACCGGCCATCACCGCCACTTTCAGGTCATCGGAGATTTCATCCCACGGCACCCAGCTGCGTTGCAGGTCAATGGGTTCGCCATCTATCCAGGACTCAACCTTGCGCTCCACCATCAGCGCAGTGAACGGCGGCGGCACCACACGAAACAGCAGCACCAGCAACACACTGCCGATGGCAAACCATTTCACGACGTTGAGAAAGCGTTTGAAGAGGACACGCAGCATAGAGATGGCTTGGCCGAACCCGTTGAGCGGGCCATTATACAGACCCTGCCCGATGAGTCTGACTGGAGTTCCCCATGCTGCGTAGCTTTCTGATGCTGGCTGCCTTTTTCGGCTTTACTGGCGTTGCGCTGGGCGCGTTCGCCGCCCACGGCCTGAAAAACCGCCTGAGCGCCGACTACCTGGCGATCTTCCATACCGGCGTGACCTACCAGTTGGTGCATGCCCTGGCATTGTTCGGCGTGGCCTTGCTGGTGGCGCATATTCCGGGCCGGCTGGTCACCTGGGCGGGAATTTCGTTCACCGTCGGCATCCTGCTGTTCTCGGGCAGCCTGTATGTGCTGACGATGACCGGCATCAGTAAACTGGGAATCATCACGCCGTTTGGCGGGCTGGCGTTCCTGCTTGGCTGGTTCTTCCTGGGCCTGGCGGCGTGGCGCTTGCAGCTTTGACCGCTTGACGCTTGGAGCTGACCTTCAGGTTCCAATCGCGCTAGAATGCGGGCCCCTAAAAACGATGGCGGCCCGTGGCATGCGCATTCAGTTGAACGGCGAACCCTTTGAACTTCCCGATGGCGAAACCGTTGCGGCCCTGCTGACCCGTCTGGACCTGACCGGGCGTCGCGTCGCAGTGGAGCTCAACCTGGATATCGTCCCGCGTAGCCAGCACGCCGAGACTGCGCTCACCGAAGGTGACCAGGTCGAAGTGGTCCACGCCATCGGCGGCGGCTAGCCTGCCACGGCCGCAACGCATTCTGCAGAACCTCATCCAACCAGAGGATTTCCCATGAACATCGTTCGTAGCGACAAGCCTTTCGTCCTGGCCGGTCGTACCTACCGGTCCCGTCTGCTGGTCGGCACCGGCAAGTACCGCGACATGGAAGAAACCCGCCTGGCCATCGAAGCCTCGGGTGCCGAGATCGTCACCTTCGCCGTGCGCCGCACCAACCTCGGCCAGATCGAGGGCGAGCCGAACCTGCTCGAAGTGCTGTCGCCGCAGCGCTACACCTTTCTGCCAAACACCGCTGGCTGCTACGACGCCATCGAAGCCGTGCGCACCTGCCGCCTGGCCCGTGAGCTGCTCGACGGCCACAACCTGGTGAAGCTGGAAGTGCTGGCCGACCAGAAAACCCTGTTCCCCAATGTGATCGAAACCCTCAAGGCCGCCGAAACCCTGGTCAAGGAAGGTTTCGACGTGATGGTCTACACCAGCGATGACCCGATCATCGCGCGCCAACTGGCAGAAATCGGCTGCATCGCCGTGATGCCGCTGGCCGGTCTGATCGGTTCCGGCCTGGGCATCTGCAACCCGTACAACCTGCAGATCATCCTTGAAGAAGCCAAGATCCCGGTGCTGGTGGATGCGGGCGTGGGCACTGCCTCCGACGCAACCATCGCCATGGAACTGGGCTGCGACGCGGTGCTGATGAACTCGGCCATTGCCCATGCCCAGCAACCAATCATGATGGCCCAAGCCATGAACCACGCCATCGTCGCGGGCCGCCTGGCCTACCTCGCCGGGCGCATGCCGAAAAAACTCTATGCCAGCGCCTCTTCGCCGCTGGATGGTCTGATCAAGTAAGAGCTATTGATGACTGAATCAAACGAAACGCCGAACACCGTGGAAGAGGGCGACGAGTCCAAGCATCGCCGCATCAAGAGTTTTGTGATGCGCGCCGGCCGTATGACCGAAGGCCAGCAAAAGGGCCTGGAGCAGGGCACGCCGCTGTTCGTACTGCCCCTGGCCGATGCGCCGGTGGACTATGACCAAGTGTTCGGCCGGTCGGCCCCGCGCTCCCTGGAAATCGGTTTCGGCATGGGCCATTCCCTGCTGGAAATGGCCGCAGCCGCGCCGGAGCAGGATTTCATCGGTGTGGAAGTCCACCGCCCAGGCGTCGGCGCACTGCTCAACGGTGTGCTGACCCAAGGCCTGAAAAACCTGCGGGTCTACGACTGCGACGCGATTGAAGTGCTCAACCGCTGCATCGCTGACAACAGCCTCGACCGCCTGATGCTGTTCTTCCCCGACCCATGGCACAAGGCCCGTCACCACAAGCGCCGCATCGTCCAGGCCTCCTTCGCGGAGCTGGTACGCAGCAAGCTGAAAGTGGGCGGCATCCTGCACATGGCCACCGACTGGGAACCGTACGCGGAATACATGCTGGAAGTGATGAACGTCGCCCCTGGCTACCGCAACCTGGCCGAAGACGGCAAATGCGTGCCACGCCCGGCCGAGCGGCCGATCACCAAGTTCGAACGCCGTGGCGAGCGATTGGGGCATGGGGTGTGGGATTTGAAGTTCGAGAAGCTGGCTTAACTCGCGTTGCTAATCACGGCGGTGGAATCGCTGCGTTCCACTGCCGCTTCGCTTTTTACTTGTAAAGGAATACAAGCGCTTGAAAACCCTCCTTTCCAGTCTACTGTTGCTCAGCCTGCTGTCTGCGACAGCCTTCGCGGCCAGCACATCCTCTTTGGCAGTGACTTCCAGTGACGACTACTTTGAGCGTGCTCAGAAGAAGGCGGAACAACTCAAGCTGATGTTCGATGAGAACGTCAAGCTGGAGGCCAGCGGCAAGCTGGATAAAGCCACGTTGCCCGAAAAACTCAAAGAGGTTCAGGGTGTCATGATTGCGTTCCAAGATGATCTGAAAATGGCCTCGGAGGGCGGGCATGTTGTTGCGACCTATATGCTGGCCAATATCCAAAGCCGGTTCGGCATGTCCGAGGAAGAACGCAAACAGGTGTGTGAGCCGATGCACAAGGCAATGGATCAAGGTTTGTTAGCCGCCGGCGTGGGGTATTACTATCAATGTGATATGGCGTACATGCGTCTAAATCCGCTTGATCCTGGGCACGTAAAGTACCTGGAAGCGCTCAAGCAGATGCTTCTGAACGTTGACCCCAACCATGACTATTATCCGCTGTACACCAATCGCTCGCTTTGTTTCGAAGGTGATCGGCTAGCTGAGATCAAGGAAGAAAGAACCTTGGGCAACATGCAAGCACGCGCCAGCGCGCGGATGCTGACCTATGATCAGTACCGGGCGGATGCCTACTACATCTTGGCGGCGACTCGTATGAACGACAAAGGTGAGCCCGACAGCGTGAATTTGACCTACCTGAATCAGGCGCTGGCGCTGGGTTGCAAAGACCCGATGACACTTAAAGAGTATTACGAAAAAGCATTTGGCAGTCAGGTCTCTAAATAGCTTCGAGGAACTGGGCAGGAACCTGCTCCGTCAGCCAAACCCCATTCTGCGCCTGATAAAACTTGAAACCCTGGGCCAGCATCTTCGAAGTGTTGATCTTCAGAATAACCACTTTCCCATAGCGCTGCCCAACTTCCCTGGCCGTCTCAAGCTGTTCACTGAGATGCACATGATGTCGTGACCCGGGAATCAGCCCCTTTTGGTTGATTGACTCGATGAAGCGCGTTGCGGTGCCGTGGTACAGGACGGCTGGTGGTTGTCTTTCATCGAGTTGCAGCTGGACGCCTTGGTTGGAGTGACCCTGCACGGCGCGGATGTGTTGACCGTCCTCGGAGAACGAAAAGCGCTTCTTCTCGTTTGTGTGCACCACCTGCTCCAGCAGTTCTCGGCTAAGGCTGCGCCCGTCGCGGCTGGCCGCCTCAATCAGCTCTGCAATGCCTGCCCAGCCTTCTGAATCCAATGAAAGGCCAATTGCCTGAGGCTCATGGCGCAGTACATAGCTGAGAAATTTGCTAGTGTCGTCCAGAAGCTTTTTGCTCATGAGATGTCCTTGCCTTCATCTGGATGAAATCAGCGGCGGTCTGCCACAACGCCAATCAACACCAGCACCACGACCAACACCGGCGCCAGGCTGTAGTTATTGAACTGGCTCAACCCCCGCACAATCCACGGCGTGGCGTAGATCAACGCCGCGCCGCTGCCGATCAGGCACAGCAGGGCCATCAAGGGCACGCGCAAGGCGCCGGCGATGCTGCCCAGGCGTGCTTCGACCCAGCCCTTGATGTCGGCGCCGAACAGCACCAGCAAACAACCCACAAGGGCTAACGAGATTTCCGACAGGTTGCTACGGCTCCAGCGGGATACGGTGGCGAGCAGGTCGAGTACCAGATCCATTCGATTTCCTTAAGAGCTATCAGCTCAAAAACTTCTGCAACAGGTCATTGAGAAAGAGTTGCCCGCGATCGGTGGCCGCCAGGCGTGACGGTTCGACCTGCATTAATCCACTTTGTTCTGCGTCGCGGCGGCCTTCGTCGAGGCTCGCCAGATCAAGGCCGGTGCGCTCGGCGTAGAGCTTGGCATCAACCCCGTCGGTGAGGCGCAGCGCGTTCATCAGGAACTCGAACGGCAGTTCATCGTTGGTCAGTTCTTTCGCGCCGGCCTGGAAGCTTTTGGCCGGGTTGAGGTAGTCCTTCGGTGCACGGGTTTTCCAGGTGCGGATGATGCGTCCGTCCGGGTGGCTGAGCTTGCCGTGGGCGCCGGCGCCGATGCCGATAAAGTCGCCAAAGCTCCAGTAATTGAGGTTATGCCGCGCCGGCCGCCCCGGTTGGGCGTAGGCCGAGACTTCATATTGTGCGTAACCGTGTTCGGCGAGCAGTGCCTGGCCGGCTTCCTGGATATCCCACAGCGTGTCGTCTTCCGGCAGCACGGGTGGCTGGTTCCAGAACACGGTGTTGGGTTCCAGGGTCAGTTGGTACCAGGACAGGTGCGTCGGCTTGAGCGCAATAGCCTGGCGCAAGTCGCCCAAGGCGTCGTCGAGGGACTGGTTGGGCAAACCGTGCATCAAGTCCAGGTTGAAGTTATCGAACCCGGCCTGGCGCGCCATACCGGCGGCGCGTGCGGCTTCGTCACCATTGTGAATGCGGCCCAGGGCTTCAAGCTTCTCTTGCTGGAAGCTCTGGATGCCGATGGACAGGCGATTGATCCCCAGCTTGCGGTACGCCACGAACTTCTCTTGTTCGAACGTTCCGGGGTTGGCTTCCAGGGTGATCTCGATATCGTCGGCAAACGGGATGCGCGCTTCAACGCCTTTGAGCAGGCGGCCCAGTGCAGCAGCGCTGAACAGGCTGGGCGTGCCGCCGCCGAAGAAAATCGAACTCAGTTCACGGCCATAAACGGCGTGCAGGTCTTGGTCCAGGTCCGCCAGCAAGGCGTCCACATACTCTTCTTCCGGCAGCACCTTACTGGCGGTGTGGGAGTTGAAGTCGCAATACGGGCATTTGCGCACGCACCACGGAATATGGATGTACAGCGCCAGGGGCGGCAGGTGGGGCAGCGCCGCCCGGGGTGTTTGCGCGCCGCCGTGGATCAGCGGCTGCGCAGAGGTGTTCTGGGTCATTTCAAACCTAGGCGCTGGCGCAGCAACGCCATGGCGCGGGCGCGGTGGCTGATTTGGTTTTTGTCGGCCGGGCTCAGTTCGGCGCTGGAGACATTACGCTCCGGCACCCAGAACAGCGGGTCATAGCCAAAGCCATGCTCACCGCTGGCCGCCTGCAGGATGCGGCCGTGCCACAGGCCTTCACACAGGATCGGCAACGGGTCATCGGCGTGCCGCACCAACGCCAGCACGCAGACGAACTGCGCGCCGCGCTCGGCCTCCGGCACGTCCTTGAGGGCGTCGAGCAGCTTGGCGTTATTAGCCGCATCACCTTTGCCGTCGGCGTAACGGGCCGAGTAGATGCCAGGCGCGCCGCCGAGGAAATCCACGGCCAGGCCCGAATCATCTGCCAGGGCTGGCAGGCCAGAGATACGTGCGGCGTTGCGGGCCTTGAGGATGGCATTCTCGACGAACGACAGGCCGGTCTCTTCCGGCTCGACCTGGCTGAACTCGCCAATCGAACGCAGGTGCACAGACTCACCGAGCATGGCTTGCAGTTCTTTGAGTTTGCCAGCGTTGTGGCTGGCGAGTACGAGTTGGGTAAGGTTCATCATTCGGCCGGGAACAGTTCTTGGTTGAATTGGAAGCCGTGGGCCTTGCCGCCGGTTTCAACGTTGATGGTAAACGTCTTGTATTCCCGCTGGGTCACCGAGTAGGGCGCGAGGTAGCTGATGCCGCTTTTCTCTTCGATCTGCTTGAACGTCAGGATCTCGCTCTTGCCGCCCAAATCCTTGACCGTGCCAGTGACTTGCGCGGCCACCGGGCTTACGCCCTTGATCACGGTCACGTTGATCAAACCCTTCTCCTTGCTGCGCACCACACCGACTTTTTGGGCGGTCTCAGCGGGCAGGAAGCTTGAAGTGAAGGTGTTGTAATGAACGGTGATATCGCCGAAGTCTTTTTTGCGATTAGCGTCGATAGTGTCGGCGGCCATGGCGCTGGCGCCCAGGCATGCGGTCAATAGAAAAATAGCCAAACGACTCATGAACGTCCCTCTTGAAGATGATTAGACGGCAACTTTGTGGTCGGTCAGGCCAGGACTGCTGACCCGGTAAATACCAATTTCGCCCAACAGGTTGGGCCATAGCTTACTCGCCCAGCCGTGGCGGTGCTGTTGATCGACGGCAAGGCGGTTGATCACCTTGGCTTCACGCTCGCCACACAGGGCTTCGAAGTCTTCGAAGGTGCAAAAGTGGATGTTCGGCGTGTTGTACCAGGTGTAGGGCAGGAAGTCGGAGACCGGCATGCGCCCCTTGGTGGCCAGGTACCAGCGGCAGCGCCAGTGGCCAAAGTTGGGGAAAGTGATGATGCATTGGCGGCCAACGCGCAGCATTTCGTCGAGGATGCGGTCCGGGTAGTGCACCGCTTGCAGGGCCTGGGTCATCACCACGATATCGAAGCTGTTGCTGGCAAAGTTGCCCAGGCCCTTGTCCAGGTCCTGCTCGATCACGTTGATGCCCTTGGCCACGCACTGGGCGATGTTGTCCGGGTCGTTTTCCAGGCCGTAGCCGGTGACTTGCTTGTGGTCGCGCAGCCAGCTCAGCAGTTCGCCGTCGCCGCAGCCCAGGTCGAGCACGCGGCTGCCGGCGGGGATCCAGTCTTGGATGATTTCCAGGTCGGCTCTCATGGCGTTCTCACAAAGTAATGCGGTTCATGTAGTTACTGAACGCCTGCAGGTAACGTGGGATCGGAATCAGGAAGGCGTCGTGGCCTTGCGGTGCATCGATCTCCAGGTAGCAGACGTCTTTCTTGGCGGCCGTCAGGGCATCCACCAGCTCACGGGAGCGTGCCGGCGAAAAGCGCCAGTCAGTGGTGAACGACATCACGCAGAACTTGGCCGTGGCGTGCTCGAAGGTTTTTGCCAGGTCGTCATCGTGGTTGGCGGCCGGGTCGAAGTAGTCCAGGGCCTTGGTCATCAGCAGGTAGGTGTTGGCGTCAAAGCGCCCTGAGAATTCCTCGCCCTGGTAACGCAGGTAGCTCTCCACTTGGAACTCGACGCTGTGGAAGTCGTAGTTGAGTTTCTCGCTCTTGAGGCCACGGCCGAATTTCTCGCCCATGGAATCGTCGGACAGGTAGGTGATGTGGCCGACCATCCGCGCCAGCATCAAGCCACGCTTGGGGATCACGCCCGCTTCCTGGAACGAACCACCGTGGAAGTCGGGGTCGGTGAGGATCGCCTGGCGCGCCACTTCGTTGAAGGCGATGTTCTGCGCCGACAACTTGGGCGCCGAGGCGATGGCCAGGCAATGACGCACGCGGTCCGGGTAAGTAATGGTCCATTGCAGGGCCTGCATGCCGCCCAGGCTGCCGCCAATCACGGCGGCCCACTGGCTGATGCCCAGCAGGTCGGCCAGGCGTGCCTGGCTGTGCACCCAGTCTTCCACGGTCAGCACCGGGAAGTCGGCGCCGAACGGCTTACCGGTTTCCGGGTTGAGGCTGCTGGGGCCGGTGGAACCGTTGCAGCCGCCGAGGTTGTTCAGGCTGACCACAAAGAACTTATGGGTGTCGATGGGCTTGCCGGGGCCGATACAACTGTCCCACCAGCCGGGCTTGCGGTCGTCAACGCTATGGAAACCGGCGGCGTGATGATGGCCGGACAAGGCATGGCAGATCAGCACGGCGTTGCTCGCCGTGGCGTTCAGTTGGCCATAGGTTTCGTAGATCAGGTCGTAGGCTGGCAACGAACGGCCGCAGGCCAGGGCCAGGGGTTCGCTGAAATGCGCCACTTGTGGCACGACCAGTCCAACAGAATCGGGGGGGAAGGCAGCTGGCATCGACCCTGCTCTCGTTTAAATGAGGCGTAAGTCTAAAGAGCGGGGACCCTAGCGGCAAGCAATGGTCGGGGGTTAGCGTGATCGTTCCCACGCTCCGCGTGGGAATGCCTCTTGGGACGCTCTGCGTCCTGCCCTGGTGACGCGGAGCGTCACGGGCTGCATTCCCACGCAGAGCGTGGGAACGATCAGCACAAGCCATGCTATCGCAGGCAAGCCAGCCCCCATAGGGGCTACGGCATTCAGATCAGGCCAAACAACTCTTTTGGCATGTAAGCAAAGTACGCCAGGCGCGGAATCACCCAGCTTTGCAGCAACTGAATCACGATAAACGCGAAGATCGGCGAGATATCCAGGCCACCCAGGTTCGGAATCAGGCGACGGAAGGGTGCCAGCACGGGCTCGGTGATCTGAGCCACCAATTCGGCACCCGGGCTACGGCTACCCGGTGCGACCCAGGACAGGATCACGCTGATGATCATCGACCAGAAAATGATCTTCAGGAACAGCGAGAAAATCCCGATCAGGCCCCATGGCAACAGCAGGACGGTGAAGGCCTGGTAGCCATTGAGCATCAGGATCACCACGAACAGCAGGATTTGCAGCAGCAACGCCAGCACCAGCGACGACATGTCCAGGCCGAACAGGCTCGGGATCACTCGGCGCAGCGGCTTGAGCAGCGGTTGGGTGGCCTTCACCACGAACTGGCACAGCGGGTTGTAGAAGTTCGCACGCACCAGTTGCAGGATAAAGCGCATCAGTACGATCAGCAGGTACAGGCTGCCCAGGGTCTGGATGATGAAAATGGCAGCGTCATTGATTCCGAGCATGTTTGATTACCTTGGTAAGGGACGACTATTTGCCCAGTTGCTCAGCCATCTCGGCTGAACGATGTGCGGCGGCACCCAGTGCTGTTTCCACCAGGGCTTCAAAGCCCCCGGCCTGGAACGACTCAATAGCCGCTTGTGTGGTACCACCTGGCGAGGTGACGCGACGGCGCAGTTCGGCGGCATCCACCTCGCTGCCGACCGCCATCTTGGCGGCGCCCAGGGCGGTTTGTTCCGCCAGTTGCTCGGCCACGTCGTGGGGCAGGCCCAGCTTGACGCCGGCGGCCGTCATGGCCTCGATCAACAGGAAGAAGTAAGCCGGGCCGCTGCCGGAGACGGCGGTGACCGCATCCAGTTGCTGTTCCTGCTCCAGCCACACGGCGATGCCCACCGCAGACAGCAGTTCCTGGGCCTGGTCACGTTGCTGCACGGTGACTTCGCCAGTGGCATACAAACCGCTGACGCCCTGGCGCAGCAGCGCCGGGGTGTTGGGCATGCAGCGCACAATGGGCTGGGCACCGAGCCAGTTGGTCATGCTGGCGCAGGTGATGCCAGCGGCAATCGACACCACCAGTTGATGGGGTTGCAGGCTCGGGCGCAGGCTCTCGCACACGGCCTTCATGGCCTGGGGCTTGACCGCCAGCACGATCACATCGACGCCGTGGATGGCCTCGGCGTTATCGGCGAAGGTCTGGATACCGTGTTCGGCGCTGACGCGCTCGCGGGTTTCGGCACCGGGGTCGCTGGCGCGGATCTGCTCGGCGTCCAGGCCCTTGGCCCGCAGGCCACCGATCAGGCTGGCCGCCATGTTACCGGCGCCGATAAAGGCAATACGCGTGTTGCTCATGACAGGTCCTTATTTCGAGGGATGTCAGCCATTTCACGGCTGGCCGTAGTCGCGGGCGCCAAACAGGGCGGTACCGATCCGCACCCAGGTGGCGCCTTGGGCAATGGCCGACTCAAGGTCGTGGCTCATGCCCATGGAAAGTGTGTCCAGCGCCAGGTTCAAGCTGGCTTGCAAGTCGCGCACCGTGGCGAACGCCGCATCCTGCTCCGCCCGGTCTTGCGTCGGCTCGGGAATCGCCATCAAGCCCCGCAGCTTCAAGCGCGGCAGGGCGCTGATCGCTGTGGCCAGGGCCGGCAGGTCGGCGGGTGTGCAGCCGGACTTGCTGGCTTCGCCACTGACATTGACCTGAATGCAGATATTGAGCGGCGGCAGGTCGGCCGGGCGTTGTTCGGACAGGCGTTGTGCGATTTTCAGGCGGTCCACGGAATGCACCCAAGCGAAGTGCTCGGCGATAGCGCGAGTCTTGTTCGATTGAATGGGGCCGATGAAGTGCCAACTCAAGGGCAGGTCGGTTAAATCCGCCTGTTTGCCCAGGGCTTCCTGCAGGTAGTTTTCGCCAAAGTCGCGCAGCCCGGCGGCATAGGCTTCGCGCACTGCCTGCGCCGGTTTGGTCTTGCTCACGGCCAGCAGGTGGATGCTGCTTGCGTCACGTTGCACGGCGTCGGCTGCGGCGCGGATGCGCTGGCTAACCAGGCCGATGTTGTCTGCTATCGTCGACATTCAAGATGCGCCCGTGGATATGGAGTCCGCGGCATTCTACTGGAAATGGAAAGCCCTATGGATATCACGCAATTGCTGACGGCCAGCGTAAGCCGAGGCGCCTCAGACCTGCATCTGTCAGCCGGCCTGGCACCCATGCTGCGCATTGATGGCGAGGTTTGGCCCCTGGATGGGCCGGCGCTGAGCGCTACCCAAGTGGTCGACTTATTGAGCCCTTTGCTGAATAAACATCAACAAAAGGATTTCGAAACATCTCTTGAAACGGATTTTGCCTTCGAGTTGCCAGGCGTCGCCCGGTTCCGGGCGAACGTGTTCCGCCAGGATCGCGGCGTGGGTGCGGTGTTTCGGGCTATTCCGGCTGAGGTCCAGAGCCTGGAAGACCTGAGGTTGGGCGAGGTGTTCCAGCGTATCGCCCGCTTCCCTCGCGGGCTGGTGCTGGTGACCGGGCCCACCGGCTCGGGCAAGTCCACGACCCTGGCGGCGATGATTGACGACCTCAACCGACACCGTCGCCAGCATATCCTCACGCTGGAAGACCCCATCGAGTTTATCCACAGGCCGAAAATGGCCCTGGTCAACCAGCGCCAGGTGCATCGCGATACCCACTGTTTCTCGCAGGCCCTGCGTTCCGCCCTGCGCGAAGACCCGGATGTGATCCTGGTGGGTGAACTGCGCGACCTTGAAACCATCCGCCTGGCGCTGACGGCGGCAGAGACCGGGCACCTGGTGTTTGGCACCCTGCACACCTCGTCGGCGGCAAAGACGGTAGACAGGCTGGTGGACGTCTTCCCGGCCGGGGAGAAGGCGATGGTCCGCTCGATGCTGTCGGAGTCGTTGCAGGCGGTGGTGTCCCAGGTGCTGGTGAAGAAAGTGGGCGGTGGGCGCGTGGCCGCCCATGAAATCATGCTGGGCACCCCGGCGATTCGTAACTTGATTCGCGAAGACAAGGTGGCGCAGATGGTTTCGGCGATCCAGACAGGTGGGGCGTTGGGGATGAAGACCCTGGATATGAGTTTGAAGGCGTTGGTCGGCGCAGGGCTGGTCAGCCGGGAAGAGGCGCGGGAGAAGGCGAGGGTGCCGGCAGATATCTAAAACGCACAGACACACAATGTGGGAGCTGGCTTGCCTGCGATGGCGGGCTGTCAGGCACTCTCTCTGCCAACTGACACACCGTCATCGCAGGCAAGCCAGCTCCCACATTTGATTGCATTTCAAATGGGGAGCTTCAGTGACGCCTGGCTTAGCGCTGCACGATCCGCAGGTTGCTGTTCTGCTCTTTAGGCAGTACCCGCTTGGCAATTACGTAGTTCTTGTCCCAGAACGGCTTTTTCAGCGTGTCGATGCTCACCGACTTGCCACGGCGCGGTGCGTGGATAAAACGGTCGTTGCCCAGGTAGATGGCAACGTGGTTGACCTGGCGGCTCTTGAGCTTGAAGAACAACAGGTCGCCCGGTTTCAGATCCTTGCGGTCAACCTTCAACCCATGGCCGGCCGCCATGGCGTTGGAGGTGCGTGGCAGGTCCACCGCTTTTACATCGTTAAATGCATATTTCACCAGCCCGCTGCAGTCGAACCCTTTACTTGGGCTGCTGCCGCCCCAACGATAAGGTGTACCGAGCACGTTGACGGCACGGCTCAAGACGTTGCTGCTTTGCTTGGTGTTCACGGCCAGCTGGGTGGAAAGCACTTTGCCGTGGGCCTTGCTCAGTTGAGTCGGGCGGCTGACGGTCGGCTTTGCCGCTTTGGCAGTGCTGGGCGTGCTATGGACTTTAGGGGTGAAACCGTTAACGTTCGGAAGTCGTTGCTCACGATTGGTGGCGTGGGCGGCCAGTGGCATTAATAGGCAAATGGTTAGCCATGTCTTGAAAAATGGTCGCATTAGGCGTGGCTCTTATGGGTTTGCGCGCAACTTTATAACAGCTTTTTGTGCTGTTCTCAGGCCGTTTGTCGACTGAACCTTGGGGTCAAACTCAGAAAAAACGCGACGATTCGCCGCAATTGTCCTACACAAGGCAGGCGGTACAAGGCTTTGAGGGCAGGAAGATACCATTTACCGTACGTCGGGCGCCCGTAAAAAAGTCACAAAGAAAATGAAAAAATTTATCTATCGACGCAAAAGAGGTCCTTCATGAACACCTATCAACAGGTTGGTCAGCAGCACGACACCCACAGTAAGGCGATTGGTTACCTGCTGTGGATTTTCGGTTTTACCGGGGCTCATCGCTTCTATTACGGCAAGCCGGTGACCGGTACGATCTGGTTTTTCACTTTCGGCTTGCTGGGTATTGGCTGGCTGATCGACTTGTTCCTGATCCCGGCCATGGACCGTGAGGCCGACCTGCGGTTTACCGCTGGGCCGATTGAATACAACGTGGCCTGGATTCTGTTGGCGTTCCTGGGGGTGTTTGGTGTGCACCGCATGTATCAGGGCAAATGGATCACCGGCCTGATCTACCTGCTGACCGGCGGTTTGTTCCTGGTCGGAGTGCTGTATGACTTCTGGACGTTGAACACGCAGATTTCGATCCGCAATGCCGAGCGCAATAGCGGCCGTTGAGCACTATAGCGCAGTGTGGGAGCTGGCTTGCCTGCGATGCAGGCACCTCGGTGTATCAGGTAGACCGAGGTGATGCTATCGCAGGCAAGCCGGCTCCCACATTGACCGTAACCACATTAGATAGGCGAGTTATCAAGCCTGGTAGCTGATCCGCCCATCCATCAAGGTATACCGCACCGTCGCCGGCAGGCTGTGGCCGATGAACGGGCAGTTTTCGCCCTTGGACAACCAGCGCTCACCAGCCACCGTCGAGCTTGCCAGGTCGAACAGCACCAGGTCCGCCGGTGAGCCCACCGCCAACTGGCCCGCTGGCAAGCGCAGTGCCTCGGCCGGGCCGGCGCTCAGGCGTGCCAGCAGTGTCGGCAGGTCCAGCAAGCCGTCTTCTACCAGCGTCATCGCCAATGGCAGCAACAACTCCACGCTGCTGATGCCCGGCTCGGTCGCGCCAAACGGTGCCAGCTTGGCGTCGCGCTCGTGAGGTTGGTGATGGCTGGAAATCGCCGACACCACACCCGACTTTACCGCCGCACGCAAACCGTCACGGTCTGCCTTGGTGCGCAGCGGTGGCTGTACGTGGTACAGGCTGGAGAAGTCGATCAGCGCCTCATCCGTCAGGATCAGTTGGTACAGGGCGACATCCGCGGTTACCCGTAAGCCACGGGCCTGGGCCTGGGCGATCAAAGCCACGCCCCGGGCGCTGGTCAACTGGCTGAAATGCGCACGCACGCCGCTTTGTTCTACCAGCAACAGGTCGCGGGCGAGAGCCACGGTTTCTGCGGTTTCCGGAATGCCCGGCAGGCCGAGGAAGCTGGCCACTGCGCCTTCATGGGCCAGGCCACCTTCGGCCAGGTCGCGGTCCTGGGAATGGAAGATCACCGTCAAGTCGAACGTGGCCGCGTATTCCAGGGCGCGGCACAAGGTGCGTGTGCTGCGAAAGCTTTCCAGGCCATTGCCGAAGGCTACGCAACCGGCGTCACGTAGGGCGATCAATTCGGCAAGTTGTTCGCCATCCAGGCCCTTGCTCAAGGCGCCAATGGGAAACACTTTGCAATTGCCGGCTTCGCGGGCGCGGTCGAGGATCAGTTCGGTCACGGCCGACGTGTCCAGCACCGGCTTGGTGTTGGGCGGGCAACACAGGCTGGTCACACCACCGGCTGCGGCGGCCTGGGTTTCGCTGGCGATATTGCCTTTGCGGCTGTAGCCCGGCTCGCGCAGGGCGACATTCAAGTCCACCAGCCCAGGCGCGGCCACCAGGCCCTTGGCATCGATGCTCTGGCCGGCGTTGAAGCCTGCGGGGGCGGCGCCGATGGCGACGATCTTGCCGGCGTCCAGGTGTATATCGGTAACTTGGTCCAGGCCACTGGCCGGGTCGATGACTCGGGCGCCGAGAATGCTGAGCTTCACTGGGCCTGCTCCTGCTCGAATTGACGTTGCGCGGTTTGCCCGCTCATGGCCATGGACAGCACGGCCATACGCACCGCGATGCCGTAGGTCACTTGGTTGAGAATCACCGACTGTGGGCCGTCGGCCACCGCCGACTCAATTTCTACGCCACGGTTGATCGGCCCCGGGTGCATCACGATGGCATCCGGCTTGGCCATGCCCAGGCGTGCGGTGGTCAGCCCGAACAGGCGGTAAAACTCACCTTCGCTGGGCAATAAGCCCCCGGCCATGCGCTCGCGTTGCAGGCGCAGCATGATCACCACGTCCACATCCTTGAGGCCCTCGGCCATGTCGGTGTAGACCTTCACGCCATACTGTTCGATGCCGATGGGCAACAAGGTCTTGGGCGCAATCACGCGGATATCCGGGCAACCCAGGGCTTTGAGGGCCAGCATGTTCGAACGTGCTACCCGCGAATGCAGGATGTCGCCGACGATGGCCACCGAGAGGTTTTCAAAGCTGCCCTTGTGCCGACGAATGGTGAGCATGTCGAGCATGCCCTGGGTCGGGTGCGCGTGGCGGCCGTCGCCGCCATTGATGATCGCCACGTTCGGGCACACATGCTCAGCAATGAAGTGCGCAGCGCCGGAGTCGCCGTGGCGTACCACGAACATGTCGGCTGCCATGGCCTCCAGGTTGCGCAGGGTATCGAGCAGGGTTTCGCCCTTGCTCGCCGACGAGGTGGACACGTTCAGCGTGATCACATCGGCCGACAGCCGCTGGGCCGCCAGTTCAAAGGTGGTGCGGGTGCGGGTGGAGTTCTCGAAGAACACGTTGCAGATAGTTTTACCGCGCAACAACGGGACTTTCTTCACTGCTCGGCCACCGACTTCCAGGAATGAGTCGGCGGTGTCGAGGATTTCGGTGAGCAGTTCGCGGGGCAAACCGTCGAGGGACAAGAAGTGTTGCAACTGGCCCTGAGCATTGAGCTGCAGCGGGCGCTTGGCATCTAGAGGCGTCATCGCGGGGACTCTTTACAAGGCGGTTTAAAGGGCAAGGTCTTGCAGTTCGAGTTCGAGCGGCGTGGGACCGGACAATTTTACCCGTTGCTGGGGGGCAAGCGACAGGGTCGCGCCTACGACGTCCGGGCTGATCGGCAGCTCGCCAGCGTCCAGGTCCAACAGGCACACCAGGGTCACGCTGGCCGGGCGGCCATAGTCGAACAGCTCGTTCATGGCGGCGCGGATGGTACGGCCGCTCATCAGCACGTCGTCGATCAATACCAGGTGCTGGCCTTCGATCTCGAAGGGCAGGGCCGATGGGCGCACTTGTGGATGCAGGCCGTTCTGGCTGAAATCGTCGCGGTAGAAGGACACGTCCAGGGTGCCCAGGGGCGAATCGCTACCCAGTTCTTCCAGCAATGCCTGGGCCACCCACACGCCACCGGTGCGTATGCCGATAAAACGCGGTTCGCTGATGGCACGGTGTTCCAGGTGCGCCTTGAGGCGTATCGCCATCTGGCTGATCAGTTCGGCAGGGTTCGGCAAGCTCATGGTGGCTCCTTGTTAAGTGTGTAGGAGCGAGCTTGCTCGCGAAAAACTCATGGGCACCGCGTTCATCGAGCCTTCTCGCGGTATCGTTAACGTTCTTCGCGGGCAAGCCCGCTCCCACAGGATCGCGGCGGGTCAGGATTCAAATAAAGCGGTGTTTTCATCCAGCCAGCCCTGCAACAGCAAGGCGGCGGCGATGGCGTCCACCGGGTTGTCGCGGTAACTGCCTTTTTGCCCGCCACGGTCACGGCGCTCACCCTTGGCTTCAAAGGTGGTAAGGCGTTCGTCGTGGGTATAGAAGGGCAGGTTGTAGCGGCCATTGAGGCGGCGCGCGAATTTCTCGGCGCGCAGGCACATGTCGCTCGGGGTGCCATCCATGTTCAGGGGCAGGCCGACCACCACTGCGTCAGGCTTCCACTCTTTAATCAGGGCTTCGACCTGGTTCCAGTCCGGCACGCCGTTCTGGGCCTTGAGGGTGCACAGCTCACGGGCCTGGCCGGTGATGACCTGGCCAACCGCGACGCCGATCTGTTTGGTGCCGTAGTCAAAACCGAGGATCAGACGCAAAGCCATCAGGCGTGCCCCGCCTGGCTGGTCAGCAGGCTGAGGTTGACCCGCAGCTTGGCCGCGGCCGCTTCCAGGCGCAGTTCGCTGGCGGTGTTGAACAGGATGTCAGCGTCGAACGGGCAGGTCAGCCAGGCATTGCTGGCCAGTTCGGCCTCCAGTTGCCCGGCTTCCCAACCGGCGTAGCCCAGGGTGATCACACTTTGCTCAGGGCCGACGCCGTCGGCGATGGCAAACAGCACGTCCTGGGACGTGGAGAGTGACACGCCTTCAAGGTCTACCGTGGCCTGGAACTTCGGCCCGGTGGGGTGCAGCACAAAACCGCGATCGGTCTGCACCGGCCCGCCGATGTAGATCGGCACGTGCAGGCAGCTTGCCGGCGGGTCGATTTCCGGGCGCAGTTGCTCAAGGATATCCGCCAGGTTCAGCTCCTGCGGGCGGTTGACCACCAGCCCCATGGCACCATTGGCCGTGTGCTCGACGATGTAGGTCAAGGTCTGCGCAAAGTTCGGGTCGGCCATATGGGGCATGGCGATCAGGAATTGGTGCTTGAGGTAGGTCGGGCTGACGTTTTTCATGTCCGCTAGTGTGGCGTTGGAGGGACGAACTGACAAGTGCGGGCGCGAGCCTGATCGCTGATCGTTCCCACGCTCCGCGTGGGAACGCATCCCGGGGCGCTCCGCGTCCCAAGGGCAGACGCAGAGCGTCCGTGGCGGCATTCCCACGCGGAGCGTGGGAACGATCTGTAGTGCGGGCGCGATCAGTTGCTGGACAACCGGTCGCCCTTGGCAAACCGCCAGGTGCGGATGATTTCCAGGCGGTCCACGTCGTTCAAGTCGCCGCTGAACGGCGCAAAGGGCGCGGCCAGACGCACGATACGTTGCGCGGCCTGGTCCAGCAGCGGCTGGCCGGAGGACTCCAGCACCTGCACTTCATACAGCGAGCCGTCACGGTTGATCGACACCAGCAGGCGCAAATTGCCATAAATCTGCTGGCGCCGCGCCTCGTCCGGGTAATTGAGGTTACCGATACGTTCGACCTTCTTGCGCCACTCGTCCTTATACCAGGCACCTTTGTCGCGCATGGTCGAGGCCGCGTTCAGGCGGTAGATGCGCGGGCGCTTGGCATACAGCTGTTGCTCATGGGCCAGTTCGGCTTCCAGGCTGGAAATTTCGTCGGACAGCGTCGAGCTGTCGAACGTCGGCGCAGGTTTCACCGGTTCGGGCTTGGGTTCGGTCTTGGCTTTTTCGCGCTGGGTCGGGGCTTTTTGCGGCTTGGGCGCGACGGTGGTTACCGCAGCCTTGGGCGCGGCCTGCTTGACCTCGGGCTTGGGCGCCGGCGGCGGGGTGACCTTCTTGACCTGGTTGTCGTGGAAGGGCGCCACTTCGGTGGTCTTGGGCACGGCTTTCTTGTCGAGGGTGCCGCTGCCTTGCTGGTTGTCCTGGGCGAGAAAGTCAGCCTTTTCGGGCTTCTTTTCGCTCTTGAACGTGGCGAGGGTGATTTCCAGGGTCTTGGTGATCTGCTTGGGTTCCACCAGGGTGAACCCCACGCCCAGGAGCAGGGCGAGGTGAATCAGCGCAGCGAGAAACAGGGTAAAACCGAGACGATCAGCCGGGCGCACGCCGCTATGGGTGAATTCGGGGGGCAGATCGGACGGGAGTGTCATGACAAGAAAACCAACATCGCGCGTTTCACAGATGGCGCATGATAACGCAATGTTGGTGTGTGTCCGGCTGTTCTATGTCACTTGGCTTTTAGCTTGCGCTCAATGGCGGCCATCAGCATTTCGCCGATATTCGTGCCAAATGCATTGTCGATCTCGCGAATACAGGTGGGGCTGGTGACGTTGATTTCAGTGAGGTTCTCACCAATTACGTCGAGTCCGACAAACAGCAGGCCTTTTTCCCGCAGGGTCGGGCCGACTTGAGCGGCGATCCAGCGGTCCTTGTCCGACAACGGCCGCGCTTCACCGCGACCACCGGCGGCCAGGTTGCCACGGGTCTCGCCGGCTGCCGGGATACGCGCCAGGCAGTAATCCACCGGCTCGCCGTCGATCATCAGGATACGCTTGTCACCGTCCTTGATCGCCGGCAGGTAGGCCTGGCCCATGATCTGCTGGGTGCCCAGGGCGGTCAGGGTTTCGAGGATCACCGACAGGTTCGGGTCGCCGGCGCGGTGACGGAAGATCGAGGTGCCGCCCATGCCGTCCAGCGGCTTGAGGATCACGTCGCCATGCTTGGCGGCGAATTCACGCAGTACATCGGCGCGGCGGCTGACCACGGTCGGTGGCGTGCACTGCGGGAACAGGGTGGCAAACAGCTTTTCATTGCAGTCGCGCAGGCTCTGCGGTTTGTTGACGATCAACACGCCCGCACGTTCTGCCTGCTCCAGCAAGTAGGTGGAGTACACAAACTCCATGTCGAACGGCGGATCCTTGCGCATCAGGATCACGTCGAGGTCGCTCAGCGGGCTGTCGATTTCGTCAGAAAGCTCGAACCACTTCTCGGGGTTGGCGAACACCTGCAGCGGGCGCATGCGTGCGCGGGCTTCGCCGTCACCCTGGTAAAGGTCGCGCTGCTCCATATAGAACAAGGTCCAGCCGCGGGCCTGGGCGGCCAGGAGCATGGCCAGCGAACTGTCCTTTTTATAGGAAATGCTGGCGATAGGGTCCATGACAATGCCGACGCGAACGCTCATGGGGGATTTCCTCTAGCAAATTGGGGCGCATAAAAGTGGCGTCAGAGTGGCGCTGCGGCTGTTGTGGGTCAAGGAAAAACCACTGGGCGGGTGCCTCGATAGATTGCGCCAGGAGACTGTGCTAAAAAGGCTGGCACGGCGCAGCAGCCCTTGAATTCCAAGGCTTGCGGCGTTCATCCTGTGCAACGTCAGGCAGTACACACCGAAAACCGATTCGCTGTGGCGATGGTAGAGCAGATATGGAACAGCATTCCCACGCCTTGAAGGTGATGGTGATCGACGATTCGAAAACGATCCGCCGCACCGCCGAGACGCTGTTGAAGAACATGGGGTGCGAGGTCATCACGGCGATCGACGGTTTCGACGCCCTGGCCCGTATTGTCGATCATCACCCGCACATTATCTTTGTCGACATCATGATGCCGCGCCTGGATGGCTACCAGACCTGCGCCCTGGTGAAGAACAACCCGGCGTTCAAGTCGATCCCGGTGATCATGCTGTCCTCCAAGGATGGCCTGTTCGACAAGGCCAAGGGACGCATTGTGGGTGTCGATCAATTTTTGACCAAGCCTTTCAGCAAGGAAGAACTGCTGGGGGCGATCAAGGCTTATGTGCCTGGGTTCGCCGCAGTAGAACAAGCACACTGACGCCGCCTCACGAGGGCTGGCGCCGACCAATGTAGCGGGGAAAACCATGGCACGTATTCTGATCGTCGACGATTCGCCGACTGAAATGTACAAACTCACCGGCATGCTGGAAAAGCACGGCCACCAAGTCCTGAAAGCCGAGAACGGAGGGAATGGCGTGGCCCTGGCCCGCCAGGAAAAGCCCGACGCGGTGCTGATGGACATCGTGATGCCGGGCCTCAACGGCTTCCAGGCCACACGCCAATTGTCCAAGTCGCCCGAAACCAGCGATATCCCCGTGATCATCATCACCACCAAGGATCAGGACACCGACAAAGTCTGGGGCAAACGCCAGGGCGCCAAGGACTACCTCACCAAGCCGGTGGATGAAGAAACCCTGATCGCCACCCTGAACAAGGTGCTGGCCGGCTAAGGCTTGCGATCATGACCGAGTCGCAAACCGCTTTTGAGCTGCTGCTGGACATCGACCGCCGCTGCCGCTTGCTGGCCGCGGACCTGCCGTCCCAGGAAACGCGCCTGCAACGCTGGAGCGGTATCGCCTTTCGCATAGGGCCAAACGCCTACGTGGCGCCCATGGGCGAAGTCGCCGAGGTGTTGCATGAGCCGCGCTGCACCTTGATGCCGGGGGTCAAGCCTTGGGTCAAGGGCGTGGCCAACTTGCGCGGGCGCTTGCTGCCGGTGATGGACCTGGGCGGGTTCCTTGGCCTTGAGTTGTCCAAGGCGCGCAAGCAACGGCGGGTGCTGGTGGTGGAGTTCAACGACCTGTTTGTCGGGCTGCTGGTAGATGAGGTGGTAGGCATGCAGCATTTCCCATTGGACGCCTGGGTGGCGAGCACCGCCTCGAGCGCGCCGTTTATGCAGGGCCAGTTCGACGGCGACCCGCCGTGGCAAGTCTTCAGCCCCTTCGCCCTGGCCCAGGCCCCTGGCTTCATGGATGTTGCCGCATGAGCACCGCTACCACGCCCAAACCCCAGGCCGCTTCGCGCAGCCGTTCGCAGATCATCGTGCTGTTTATCGCCTTGATCGTGTTCATCATGTTGCTGTTCGCCAACTTCGCGTACCTCAACACCCAGTCCACCTACGATAAACAGTACATCGGCCACGCCGGTGAGCTGCGCGTGCTGTCCCAGCGCATTGCCAAAAACGCCACCGAGGCCGCTGCCGGCAAAGCGGCGGCGTTCAAGCTGCTGGGCGATGCGCGCAACGATTTTGCCCAGCGCTGGGGCTACCTGAAAAAAGGTGACCCGCAAACCGGTTTGCCGGCGGCGCCCAGTGCGGTACGCGCCGAAATGCGGGCAGTGCAGACCGACTGGGAGGCGCTGCTGAAAAACACCGACGCTATTCTCGCCAGCGAGCAGACCGTGTTGTCGTTGCACCAGGTGGCGGCGACCCTGGCCGAAACCGTGCCGCAACTGCAGATCGAGTCGGAAAAGGTCGTGGATAGCCTGCTGCAACGCGGCGCCCCGGCCAGCCAGGTGGCCTTGGCCCAACGCCAGTCGCTGCTGGCCGAACGTATCCTGGGGGCGGTCAACACGGTGCTGGCGGGGGATGAAACCGCCGTGCAGGCCGCCGATGCCTTCGGTCGCGATGCCAACCGTTTTGGCGCGGTGCTCAATGGCATGCTCAACGGCAACCCGGGGTTGCGTATCACCCAGGTCGAAGACCCGGACGCCCGGGCGCGGCTGGCGGACATTGCCGAGCTGTTCGAATTTGTCTCCGGCTCCGTGGATGAAATTCTCGAGACTTCGCCGCAGTTGTTCCAGGTGCGCGCCTCGGCGAGCAATATTTTCAACTTGTCGCAAACCCTGCTCGATGAAGCTTCGCACCTGGCCACCGGTTTTGAAAACCTCGCCAGCGGGCGCAGTTTAGACACCATCGGCGGTTACGTGCTGGGCTTGCTGGCGCTGGCCTCGATCATCCTGATCGGCCTGGTCATGGTGCGCGAGACCAACCGCCAACTGCATGAAACCGCGCAGAAGAACGAGCGCAACCAGAACGCGATCATGCGCCTGCTGGATGAAATCGAAGACCTGGCCGACGGCGACCTTACCGTCACCGCCTCGGTCACCGAAGACTTTACCGGCACCATCGCAGACTCCATCAACTATTCGGTGGACCAACTGCGCGACCTGGTCGCCACCATCAACCTCACGGCCGGGCAGGTCGCGGGCGCGGTACAGGACACCCAGGCCACCGCCATGCACCTGGCCCAGGCGTCGGAGCATCAGGCCCAGCAGATTGCCGAAGCGTCTACCGCCATCAACCAGATGGCGCAGTCCATCGATCAGGTATCGGCCAACGCGGCCGAATCCTCTGCGGTAGCAGAACGTTCGGTAGAGATCGCCAACAAAGGTAACGAGGTGGTGCACAACACCATCCACGGCATGGACAACATTCGCGAACAGATCCAGGACACCGCCAAGCGCATCAAGCGCCTGGGCGAGTCGTCCCAGGAAATTGGCGACATCATCAGCCTGATCGACGACATCGCCGACCAGACCAACATCCTCGCCCTCAACGCCGCAATCCAGGCCAGCATGGCCGGTGACGCCGGGCGCGGCTTTGCGGTGGTGGCCGATGAAGTGCAACGGCTGGCCGAACGCTCCTCGGCGGCCACCCGGCAGATCGAAACCCTGGTGCGCACCATTCAGGCCGACACCAACGAAGCGGTGATCTCCATGGAGCAGACCACTACAGAAGTGGTGCGCGGCGCACGCCTGGCCCAGGACGCCGGGGTGGCGCTGGAAGAGATCGAAGGCGTGTCCAAAACCCTGGCGGCGCTGATCCAGAGCATTTACAACGCGGCGCAGCAACAGACCTCATCGGCGGGGCAGATTTCCCTGACCATGAACGTGATCCAGCAGATCACCACCCAGACGTCGTCGGGTTCCACCGCCACCGCCGAAAGCATTGGTAACCTGGCGAAGATGGCCAGCCAGTTGCGCAGGTCGGTATCGGGTTTCACCTTGCCGCCGCCCAAGCAGGTCGATAATTGAAATACGACCTGAACAACACCACAGTCCAACTGTGGGAGCTGGCTTGCCTGCGATAGCGGTTTGTCAGATACAGATATAGTGCTGACCCACCGCTATCGCAGGCAAGCCAGCTCCCACATTGGATCTCCATTGTTTGTGAGATACCAGCAACTCATGAATTCTAAGCGGAGCAGTTATGGTTGATCGGCACGACTACGTGGCCCTCGAATGGGTCAAGGGCGATATTGCCGAAACCCTGAAGCAGGCCCGTTCGGCCCTGGACGCGTACGTTGAAACCCAGGTCGACGACGCCCTCAACGAATGCCTGGCCGGTATCCACCAGGTGCATGGCGCGCTGCAAATGGTCGAGTTCTACGGCGCGGCGCTGTTGGCCGAAGAGATCGAAGAACTGGCCCTGGCGCTACAGGCCGGGCATGTCGGCCAGCGCGATGAAAGTATCCGCCTGCTACAACAAGCCCTCGGCCAATTGCCGCTGTACCTCGACCGCGTGCACAGTGCCCGCCGCGACCTGCCACTGGTGGTGCTGCCGCTGCTCAACGACCTGCGCAGCGCCCGTGGTGAAAGCCTGCTGTCGGAAACCAGCCTGTTCAGCCCGCAACTACTGTCGATCGAGCCGTTGCCTGAGCAAGCCCTGGCCCAACGGGCAACGCCGGATCTGCATGAGCAGTTGCGCCAATGGCGCCACCTGCTGCAACAAGCCCTTGCCGGGTTGCTGCGTGAAGACCACGGCCCCAGCAACCTGGAAGACATGGCCCGGGTGTTCGCACGCCTCGAAGCGCTGTGCCAGGGCGCGCCGCTGTTGCCGTTGTGGCAGGTCACCTCGGCGCTGGTCGAAAGCATGCTCACCGGCGTGGTCGCCAACAGCCCGGCGTTGCGCAGCCTGCTCAAGGCCAGCGATAAACAACTCAAGCGCTTGCTGGTTCAAGGCGTCAATGGCATCAACCAGCCGGCGCCGGATGAGTTGCTCAAGAGCCTGCTGTTCTACGTCGCCAAAGTCACCCGGCCGACGCCGCGCATGCAAAGCCTGAAGGAACGCTACGGCTTGGACGAAGCCTTGCCCGACAGCGCCGTGGTCGATGCTGAACGTGCGCGGCTGGCTGGGCCGGATCGCAATGCCATGGGCTCGGTGCTCGGGGCGTTGTGTGAGGAACTGGTGCGGGTCAAGGAACGCCTGGATCTGTTCGTGCGCAGTGATCGCCAGCACACCCAAGACCTCGACCCCTTGCTGGCGCCGTTGCGGCAGATCGCCGATACCCTCGCGGTGCTGGGTTTCGGCCAGCCGCGCAAAGTGATCATCGACCAACTCGCGGTGGTGTTGAGCCTGGTCCAGGGGCAGCGCGAACCCAATGACGCGGTGTTGATGGATGTGGCCGGCGCGTTGCTGTATGTCGAAGCGACATTGGCGGGGATGATCGGCACCGTCGAACCGCAAAGCCGTGAAGACAGCCGCTTGCCCACCACCGACCTGACCCAGATTCACCAGCTGGTGATTCGCGAGTCGTGCCAGTGCCTGCGCCAAGCCAAGGAGCTGGTGATCGACTGCATCGAGGCCGACTGGGACCGTCAGCGCCTTGAGTCCTTGCCCGAGCTGTTGAGCCAGGTACGCGGTGCCCTGGCGATGATTCCTTTGCCGCGCGCGGCGAGCTTGATGCGCGGTTGCACCGATTACGTCGACGAGCAATTGATGATCAACCAGGCCGCTCCTTCGGCGGCTCAACTGGCGCATTTCGCCGAGGTGGTCAGCAGCCTGGAGTATTACCTCGAACGCATGCTCCAAGACCCTGACGCGGCGGGGGAAAAAGTGCTGGAGTTGGCCACCCAGGGCTTGAATGCATTGGGCTACCTGCCGGTGGAAAAACCTTGGCGCCAGGCCCTGGTTGCGCCCGAGGGCGCACTGTCCGAGGCCGCACCCAGCCAGTCCCAGTTCGATGCGCTGGCCAGCCCCACCTCACGTCTCAACCCTCCGGCCTTGCAGCGACCGGGCAGCCTGTTGCCGCCGCCGGCCGGTGAAGAACCGATTGACGATGAGCTGCGCGAAGTCTTCCTTGAAGAAACCGATGAAGTCCTCGACGTGTTGCATCGCTACCTGCCCGACAGCACGGACAAAGCCGCCCAGGGCGAAATGCGCCGCGCCTTCCATACCCTCAAGGGCAGCGGCCGCATGGTGCGCGCCCTGGTGCTGGCCGAGCTGGCCTGGGCCGTGGAGAACCTGCTCAATCGCGTGCTGGAACGCAGCGTAATCCTTGGCCCTGAGGTGCAGCAGGTGTTGGATGAGGCCGTGGCCCTGCTGCCGGAGCTGATCGCCGATTTTGCCAGCGACGACCAACGCCAGCGCGATGAAGTGGACGCCTTGGCCGCCCGTGCCCATGCCCTGGCCAGTGGCGCCGCCACGTCGGCCACCGAGCCCCATGATCCGATGCTGCTGGAGATCTTCCGCAACGAAGCCCAGGGCCATCTGGACAGCCTCGAGCACTTCCTGCAACAGGCCGCCGAGCAGGTGCCGCTGCAGGTCAGCGATGAACTGCAACGCGCCTTGCACACCCTCAAGGGCAGCGCCTACATGGCCGGCGTGTTGCCCATCGCCGAACTGGCGCGCCCGCTGGACCACCTCACCCGTGAATACAAGGCCCACCGCCTGCCGCTGGGCAAGGACGAAGTGGCGTTGCTGCTTGAAGCACAAGCGCTGTTCCAGCGCGGGCTGGGTGACCTGGACCACAATCCACTGGCGCCGATCAACCGCGCGGCCGACCTGATCAGCCGCACCCAACGCCTGCTGGAGCATCAACTCGCCGCCTTGCTCGACGCGCCCACGGCCGGCCTGCGCGTCAAGCGTGACCCGCATTTGATCACCAACTTCCTGGCCCAGGGCATGGACATCCTGCTCGACGCCGAAAGCTTGCTGCGTCGCTGGCAGCAACACCCTGGCGACCGTCAGGAACTCACGGCGTTGCTGGACGAGCTGACCACCCTGGGCGAGGGCGCGCACCTTGCCGATCTGCATCCTATCGACGCGTTGTGCGAAGCCTTGCTCGACCTGTATGGCGCGGTAGAAGAAAGCAGCCTGGCGGTCAGCGCCCGGTTTTTCCAGGAGGCCGAACAGGCCCATGACGCGCTGATCAACATGCTCGACCAGTTGGCCGCCGGCCAGGAAATCAGCCCCGCGCCCGCACGGCTGCAGGCGTTGCGCGAGTTGCTCGATGAAGCACTGGACCCGTCCGCCACGGGCCTGATCAAAAGCGACGGCAGTCGCGGCCTGAGTATCGCCGAGTTGGGCGCGGCCACTGCGCAGCTGGATCACGCCACCGCGATGGACGACGAGATTGTCGAGATTTTCCTTGAAGAGGCCGTAGACATCCTCGACAGCGCCGGCCAGTCGCTCAAGCGCTGGTTGCTGGAACCCGAAAACGCTGCGCCCTTGTCCTCGTTGCAGCGGGACCTGCACACCCTCAAGGGCGGTGCGCGCATGGCCGAAATCGACCCGGTGGGCGACTTGGCCCATGAGCTGGAATGCGTTTATGAGGGGCTGGTGGACCGCCGCTATAGCTATTCTGTCGAGCTGTCCCAGGCACTGATGGCCAGCCATGAGCGCTTGGCCCAACAGTTGGACGAGCTGCAACAGCAGCAACCCTTGAGTGACGGTGCCGAACTGGTCGAAAGGCTGCGGGAATTGCGCCAGGCCAGCAGCCCTGCAGCGCCGGCTGTGGTGGCGCCGGCCTCGGGTGCCGACCCGGAATTGCTGGATATCTTCCTCGAAGAAGCCGCCGATATCCTCGACAGTTCAGGCAGCGCGCTCCTGCGCTGGCAGGCCGAACCGGGCAGTCGCCAGGAAGTGGAAACCCTGCTGCGGGACCTGCACACCCTCAAGGGTGGTGCACGCATGGTCGAGATCGGGCCGATCGGCGATCTGGCCCATGAGCTGGAATTTCTCTACGAAGGGCTGTCCGCCGGTTTGCTCGCGCCGACCCCTGAACTGTTCGCACTGCTGCAAGGCTGCCATGACCGCCTGGCGCAGATGATCGACGCCGTGGCCGAGGGGTTGCCGGTGGGTTCGGTGGATAAACTCATCGAGCGCATCAAGAGCCTGGTGCACCCCAGTGATGAGCCGGTCACACCGGTGGCGCTGCCGGCTGGCAAGGCCGAAGCGGTCGCCGACCCGGCTGCCGACATGGTGAAAATCTCCGCCGACTTGCTTGATGACCTGGTCAACCTGGCCGGCGAAACCTCGATCTTCCGTGGGCGTATCGAGCAGCAAGTCAAGGATGCGCGCATTGCCTTGAGTGAGATGGAAACCACCATTGAACGCATGCGCGACCAACTGCGCCGGCTCGACAGCGAAACCCAGGGCCGCCTCCTGAGCCGTCAGCAGGCCGAGGCCGAACGCCTGGGCTACGAAGAATTCGACCCGCTGGAAATGGACCGCCACTCGCAGCTGCAACAGCTGGCCCGTGCGCTGTCCGAATCTGCCTCCGACCTGCTCGACCTCAAGGACACCCTTGAGCGCCGCAACCAGGATGCCCACAACCTGCTGCAGCAACAGGCGCGCATCAACACCGAGTTGCAGGAAGGCCTGATGCGCACGCGCATGGTGCCTTTCGAGCGCATGTTGCCACGCCTCAAGCGCATCGTGCGGCAAGTGGCGGGCGAATTAGGCAAAGACGTGGAGTTCATCGTCGGCAATGCCGAAGGCGAGATGGACCGCAATGTGCTGGAGCGTATGGCGGCACCCTTGGAGCATATGCTGCGCAACGCCGTCGACCACGGCCTGGAGTCCCGCGAAGTGCGGCTGGCGGCGGGTAAACCTGAGAAGGGCCGCATCACCCTGGACCTGACTCACGAAGGCGGCGACATCGTCTTCGACATGCGTGACGACGGCGCGGGTGTGCCCCTCGAAGCGGTGCGACGCAAGGCGATCAAGCGCGGCCTGCTCGCGCCCCATCAAGAGATCAGCGACCGTGACGTGTTGCAGTTCATCCTGCAACCGGGCTTTTCCACCGCAGAAAAAATCACCCAGATTTCCGGGCGCGGCGTGGGCATGGACGTAGTGCATGAGGAAGTGCGTCAGCTCGGCGGCTCGATGGTGATCGACTCGACGCCGGGCATGGGCGTGCATTTTCGCATTCGCCTGCCGTTTACCGTGTCGGTCAATCGTGCGCTGATGGTGCACTGCGCGGACGACCAATACGCGATCCCTCTCAACACCATCGAAGGCCTGGTGCGCGTGCTGCCCCACGAATTGGCCGGGCACTACCAGCAAGACCCACCGCACTATGAATACGCCGGCCAGCGCTACGAGTTGTTCTACTTAGGCGACCTGCTGCACACCGCCAGCCGCCCGAAACTGCTGGGCCAGTACCAGCCGGTGCCGGTGCTGCTGGTGCACTGCAATGAACGCCGCGTGGCGGTGCATGTGGATGCCATGGCCGGTACCCGCGAGATTGTGGTCAAGGGCCTGGGGCCGCAGTTCTCCGGGGTGCAAGGCGTGACCGGCGCGACCATCCTGTGCGACGGCCATGTGGTGCTGATCATCGACCTGCTGGCGCACATCCGCGCCCGGCAACCGGCCTTGCCGGCCCAGGCGGTGGATGCGCCGCTGATCCTCAACGATCCACTGAAAAAACGTCCGCTGCTGGTGCTGGTGGTGGACGATTCGGTCACCGTGCGCAAAGTCACCAGCCGCCTGCTGGAGCGCAACGGCATGAACGTGCTCACCGCCAAGGACGGCATCGACGCCCTCGCCATCCTGGAAGAACACACCCCGGACCTGATGCTGCTCGACATCGAAATGCCGCGCATGGACGGCTTCGAAGTGGCCATCCAGATACGCAACGACCCACGCCTGATGCGCTTGCCGATCATCATGATCACCTCACGCACCGGCCAGAAACACCGCGACCGCGCCATGGCCATTGGCGTCAACGACTACCTCGGCAAGCCGTACCAAGAGTCGGTACTGCTGGAAAGCATCGCCTACTGGAGCAAGTCCCATGCTTGAGCACCGCACCAGCCAACTCACCGGGCTGCTGCTGCCCCTGGCCGACCGCCACCTGGTGCTGCCCAACGTTGCCGTGGCCGAACTGATCGACTTCCAGCGCGGCGAACCCGCCAGCGATGCGCCGCCGTGGTACCTGCGGCAAGTGACCTGGCGCGATCGGCAAATTCCGCTGATCAGCTTTGAGGCGGCCTGCGGCGAAGCCAGCATGACGGGTGAACGCTCGCGCATCGTGGTGTTGAATGCACTGGGTGGGCGACCGACATTGAAATTCATCGCGCTGGTGATCCAGGGCATTCCGCGTTCGTACAAGCTTGATAGCGAATTGAGCTACGTGGATGTGCCGCTATGCCCACTGGAACTGGCGGCGGTGCAAGTGGGCGAGCAGGTGGCGAAGGTGCCGGATTTAATGGGCCTTGAAGCGCTGCTGGTAGAGTCCGGCCTGGCCTGATCCTGAGCCCTATGACTGTTCGTTCCCACGCTCCGCGTGGGAATGCCGCCCTGAACGCTCCGCGTCCTGCCAGTCAGCATAAGGGTGACGCAGAGCGTCACAGGATGCATGCCCACGCGGAGCGTGGGAACGATCAGTTAAAAGCCTTAAAGACAGTTGCTCCCACACTGAGCTGCGCTCATCTCCAGGTCTCAATCAATCCACGCAGAGCGTGCAAATAATCGATGAATGTCGGAATAGGATGGAGTTGCTGTAGGCGAGTTCTGAATTTGGAATAGGCGGGTTTTCAGGCCGCAGTGGAGTGGCTAGTTTCTGCACTCCTCACTGCCGGCAAGGACTCGCAAATGGCCGTGCCGTTAATGCCGCCCGGTGTTTCAACTCTTGAAAACATGGCGATATCCCAATCCAAACGCATTCATCTCAAGCCCGGCTCGGCATTCGCCTATTCCTGGTTTGAATCCCAGGTCCGTGCGGCCGGCCCTTGGAACTATAAGAAGCAGAGGCGTCAGTACGAAGCTTTTGGTAACTTCAATTACGGTGCCACAGGCACAGTGCTGGGCATTCCCGAAAATGTGTTGCTGCGAGCCGCCGGTGTGGCTCAAACCGTCGCCAGAACGACTCGTCCGGATTTTGGATCATGGTGGGGCGGTGAGCCTTTTGGTGACGACCCACGGGACCATTATTGGATAAGAAGAGGTATCGAATATGCCATTTCGCAAGGCCACTAAGCGGCTCATACCTGTGCTGCGTAATTGCCTGCTTGTGATCTGCCTGCTCTATATCGGCGGCAGTTGGGTCCTGGCGCCCGGAACACCGGACCTGGATGAAGTGGTGTTGAAGCATTCCCTGGGCAACGGTATGTCGATCTATGGTGCGCGAGATGGCCAAGGTGGCGCGACGGTGGGGTTTTCCTACAGGTACTACGTGCATAAGGATTTGGGAAGTGATCAGGAAATACTCAGCGCATTAGTGTCAGCACCTCCTTTTCTCAAAACAAAAGAGCCCGATGTTCAAGTCAATAATGAGGGTGGTGCCCTGCAGCTGGTTATTCAGGGAGAAGTGTATGAGTACCATAGCTATGCGCTGGAGGGCCTTGGGAAGGTCAGGGTGATGATGGTGTTGTGATGGGCCGGCGCTCGGATTTTTCCTGCAAGATATCGGGCTATGCATGAACTTGTTGTGATTGATCATCGCGCCTAGTCTTCGCTCCGTCATCGCAAAAAACGGTGACACGGACGTGCAAGTCCGGTTACATGTCGGCGCACCAACGCCCATAGCCATTCGACGGGCGTTTTTTATGCCTGCTGTACTCGTTATGGCGGCTGTGCGTGGGAGATTCTTCGGAGTCTGCCGGGGTCCGATATGCCCGGTCTTGCACACCTGCGTACAGCTGCCACCTTCATTCGCGTGCAAGCGGAGAGAGGGCAGCCTCCATCACATATCGGAGCTGTAAATCATGGTCAAACCTACGCCCAATCCACCGCTCTTCACCGTAAACCCCCACCAAGACACCGAAACCCTGCTGGTCAATGCCAGCGAAACCCTGTCCTCCCTCAACGCACTCACCTGCAACCTCGCCTTCGACCTGGACACTTCCCAGCGCGCCATCATGCTGGGGATTCAGCAAATGGCAGAGCTGGGTCAGTTGCTGGTCGATAGAGCACTGGAGCAAATCAGCCCGTCGCCAGCATGTTGAAACGGTCCCAAAAAGGGACTGATCGTTCCCTCTTTGGGACCGCTATCTAACCAACACCACCGACCAATGTGGGAGCTGGCTTGCCTGCGATGGCGGCCTGTCAGTCAACATCTCTGCAACTGACCTACAGCTATCGCAGGCAAGCCAGCTCCCACAGTTTGATCTTCGTTACTCCAGGCGTAACGGTTCGTCCTCCAGCTTGATTGATGCCTTAACGCTTCACTCCTAAGGTAAGCCCCACGACAGCAAACCCCGTGGAGCGACCATGACAACAACCATCACCCCCGACTCGCGCTGGACGCGGCGGCGCGACGAGAAGCAGCGGCGGCTCGGGCTGGTCAAGAAATACGCAGACGGGGCGGTGTTGCCCAGTGACAAGATCGTCGAGGCCCTTGAAGCCTTGATCCTCCCCGGCGACCGCGTGGTGCTGGAGGGCAACAACCAGAAGCAGGCTGACTTCCTCTCGCGCTCCCTGGCCAAGGCCGACCCGGGCAAGCTCCACGATTTGCACATGATCATGCCCAGCGTGGGCCGTTCCGAGCACCTGGACCTGTTTGAAAAGGGCATCGCCCGCAAGCTGGATTTCTCTTTCGCCGGCACCCAATCCCTGCGCATCAGCCAGTTGCTGGAAGACGGCCTGCTGGAAATCGGCGCGATCCACACCTATATCGAACTCTACGCACGGCTGGTGGTGGACCTGATCCCCAACGTGGTGCTCTCGGCCGGTTTCATGGCTGACCGCGCCGGCAATATCTACACCGGCGCCAGCACCGAAGACACCCCGGCGTTGATCGAGCCCGCCGCCTTCAGCGATGGTATCGTCATCGTGCAGGTCAACCAGTTGGTGGATGACGTCACCGACTTGCCCCGTGTCGACATCCCCGCAAGCTGGGTGGATTTCGTGGTGGTGGCCGACAAGCCGTTCTACATCGAACCGCTGTTCACCCGCGACCCACGCCATATCAAGCCGGTGCATGTGCTGATGGCGATGATGGCGATCCGTGGCATCTACGAAAAACACAATGTGCAGTCGCTCAACCATGGCATCGGCTTCAACACCGCCGCCATCGAATTGATCCTGCCCACCTACGGCGAATCCCTGGGTCTGAAAGGCAAGATCTGCCGCAACTGGACCCTCAACCCGCACCCCACATTGATCCCGGCGATTGAAAGCGGTTGGGTGGAGAGTGTGCATTGCTTCGGCACCGAACTGGGCATGGAAAACTACATCGCCGCTCGCCCGGATGTGTTCTTCACCGGCCGCGATGGTTCGATGCGCTCCAACCGCATGTTCTGTCAACTCGCCGGCCAATACGCCGTGGACCTGTTTATCGGCGCCACCCTGCAAGTGGATGGCGACGGGCATTCCAGCACCGTGACCCGTGGCCGCCTCGCCGGTTTTGGTGGTGCGCCGAACATGGGCCACGACCCACGCGGCCGCCGCCATGGCACCCCAGCCTGGTTGGATATGCGCCACGACGATGCGCCAGAAGCCCTGCTTGAACGCGGCAAAAAACTGGTGGTGCAGATGGTCGAGACCTTCCAGGAAGGCGGCAAACCCACCTTCGTCGACACCCTGGACGCGGTGGAAGTGGCGCGCAAAAGCGGCATGCCCCTGGCACCGATCATGATCTACGGTGACGACGTCACCCATTTGCTCACCGAAGAAGGCATCGCCTACCTGTACAAGGCGCGCTCCCTGGAAGAACGCCAGGCGATGATCGCCGCCGTCGCCGGGGTGACCGCCATCGGCATGCGCCACAACCCCAAGGACACTGCGCGCATGCGTCGCGAAGGCTTGATTGCCTTGCCCGAAGACTTGGGTATTCGCCGCACCGACGCCACCCGCGAGTTGTTGGCCGCCAAGAGCGTGGCCGATCTGGTGGAGTGGTCTGGTGGCCTGTACAACCCGCCCGCCAAGTTCAGGAGCTGGTAAATGCGCGCGCTCAAACTGCATGAACTCAGCCTCGCCGATCGCCTCGCGGATATGGCCGTCGATGCGCTGATCGATGAAGCCGACCTGTCGCCCAAGCCTGCGCTGGTGGACCGGCGTGGCAATGGTGCCCACAGCGATTTGCACCTGGGGCTGATGCACGCTTCGGCGCTGTCACTGTGGCCGATGTTCAAGGAAATGGCCGAGGCTGCGCTCGACATCGGCGAAGTCGGCCTGCCGTTGCGCGAAGCGCTCGGGCGTATTGGCCGTGAAGGCGAGCAAGCCATGCTTGCTACCACCCAGGGCGTGAACACCCATCGCGGTGCGATCTGGGCGCTGGGTTTGCTCACCGCTGCGGCGGCCTTGGAACCCCGTGCCATAACCCTGACCGCCGCCAAGCTGGCGCTGCTCAACGACCGCTACGCACCGCAACCCATGAGCCATGGCGCCCAGGTTGCCCAGCGCTACGGCGCACGCGGTGCCCGTGAAGAAGCCCAGCTTGGCTTCCCCTCGGTGACCCAACGCGGCCTGCCGCAGCTGCACAAAAGCCGCCGCGAAAATGCCGGTGAACAGAACGCTCGCCTGGATGCCTTGCTGGCGATCATGACGGACCTGGCAGACACCTGCGTGCTCTACCGCGCCGGTACCCAAGGCTTGGCCGCCATGCAACAGGGCGCCCAGGCCGTGCTCGACGCCGGTGGCAGCGCAACCCTCGCGGGGCGCCGCCAATTGCATGAGCTGGACCTGCAACTGCTGGCCTTGAATGCCTCCCCCGGTGGCGCCGCCGACCTGTTGGCCGCCTGCCTGTTTATCGACCGCCTCGACGGAGCGTTGTGATGGAAACCTTGTCCTTTGAATTCCCCGCCGGGCAGCCCCCCAAAGGCCGTGCGTTGGTGGGTTGCGTCGGCTCGGGCGACCTGGAAGTGCTGCTGGAGCCGGGCACGCCCGGCACCCTGACCATTCAGGTGCAAACCTCAGTCAATGGCGCGCAGCAACGCTGGCAGCACCTGTTCGAACGCATCTTCCAGGAGCAGACGCCGCCGGCCCTGAACATTGATATCCACGACTTCGGTGCCACGCCCGGCGTAGTGCGCTTGCGCCTGGAGCAAGGTTTCGAGGAGGTAGGCCATGACTGACTTACTTGCCAAACACAGCTTTGTGGAGCTCGGTGCCCGGCAGCGCGCCAAGGCGCTGTTGGATGCGGGTACCTTCCGCGAGTTGATCGACCCGTTCCAGCGGGTCATGTCGCCGTGGCTCAGCCGCCAAGGCGTGGTGCCACAGGCCGATGACGGGGTGGTGATCGCCAAGGGCAGCATCGGCGCCAAGCCTGTGGTGATTGCCGCGATCGAAGGTAATTTCCAGGGCGGCAGCCTGGGTGAAGTTGGCGGTGCGAAAATCGCGGGCGCCTTGGAGCTGGCCGCCGAAGACAACCGCAACGGCATCCCCACCTGCGCGGTGCTACTGCTGGAAACGGGTGGCGTGCGCTTGCAGGAAGCCAACCTGGGCCTGGCCGCCATTGCCGAGATTCACGCGGCGATTGTCGACCTGCGTCAGTACCAGCCAGTGATCGGCGTGGTGGCCGGCAGTGTCGGTTGCTTTGGGGGCATGTCCATCGCGGCTGGCTTGTGCAGCTACCTGGTGGTCACTCGCGAAGCACGCCTGGGCTTGAATGGCCCGCAAGTGATCGAACAGGAGGCGGGCCTGGAGGAATACGATTCCCGCGACCGCCCCTTTATCTGGAGCCTTACCGGTGGCGAGCAACGCTTCAACAGCGGCTTGGCCGACCGTTATGTGGCGGACGATATCGCGCAGATCCAGCAAACCGTCAGCACACTGTTGCAGCAAGGTGTGCCCTCACAACCTCGCAGCCGGCGCGCTGATTTCTACCTGGCGCGCCTGGCCGAACTGGACACCACGGCGCAGATCGAGCCGGCGGCGGTTCGCGCGCTGTATCAGGGAGAACGCTCATGAGAGGCTTGCAGTGGTTCAACGCATTGAGCGCCAACGCAACGCCGGTCGAAGGTTTGCCGGGCTCATTGAAAGTGGCGGACGGAGTATTGGGTGAACAGGCGGTACGCTATATCGCCGTGGTTCCCGACCCGCACAACCGCTTCCCCCGCGCCCGCAATGGTGAAGTTGGCCTGCTGGAAGGCTGGGGCTTGGCCAAGGCGGTGGACGAAGCCATCGCCCGGGGTGACAAGCGGCCCATCATCGCTATCGTCGACGTACCCAGCCAAGCCTATGGCCGCCGCGAAGAAGCCCTGGGCATTCATCAGGCCCTGGCCGCCGCTGCTGACAGCTACGCTCGCGCCCGGCTTGCCGGCCACCCGGTGATCGCCCTGCTGGTGGGCAAGGCCATGTCGGGCGCGTTCCTCGCTCACGGCTACCAGGCCAATCGCCTGATTGCCCTGCGCGACCCAGGCGTAATGGTGCATGCCATGGGCAAAGCCTCGGCCGCCCGGGTGACCTTGCGCAGCGTCGAAGAATTGGAAACCCTGGCTGCCAGCGTGCCGCCGATGGCCTATGACATCGACAGCTATGCCAGCCTGGGTTTGCTGTGGGAGACGCTGACAGTCACCCAGATTGAACAACCCACGGCGGATGACGTGGCGCGGGTCAGCGATTGCCTGGTGCAGGCGGTCAAGGATATCGGCAGCACCGACTTGAGTTCACGCCTCGGCGCCACCAACCGTGCTGCCTCCAGCCACGTGCGCCAACTGTTGCGGGAGCAATGGTGAACGCCCACGACTTGCTCTGGGGCATGACCCTGGCGCATCTGCCTGCGGATGCTCCGGCCTGGGTGCGGGAGGCGATCCGTGCCGGGCATCCGGTGGTGGTGCGGCGCGCCATCGCCGAGCCGGGCCATGTGGCGGTCGGGGTGCGTGGGCGTGTGCGTGAGCAGCGTTTTGCCGCCCGGATGCCTGTGGCGGCGGTGCATCGGCGGGTGGTGCCGCAGGATTTGCGAGACGTACCCTCCGCACGGGATTTACCGGCGCTGCGGGCCCTCGATCAACTGCGGCCGGTGCTGGCGCAGCAAGACTGGGGCGTCAGCGGCAGTGCCGGGTTTGAACTGGCCAGCGGCATTGAAGCGCTGCATGCCAACAGTGACCTGGATTTGATTCTGTGTACGCCCAAGCATCTGGATCGTAGGGAGGCACGAGCGCTGTTGGCGATCCTGGACACTGCGCCCTGCGCCGTCGATCTGCAACTGCAAACCCCTTTCGGTGCCGTCGCCTTGCGCGAATGGGCCGGCCCCTCACACCGTGTACTGCTCAAAACCGTCAGCGGTGCGCACCTTGTACTCGACCCTTGGCAGGCCGTGGCATGAGCAGCCTTTTGGTGTTTCCGGGGCAGGGCGCCCAACGCAGCGGCATGCTCCAGGCGTTGCCGGCCGACATTGTGCAAGAGGCCAGTGATGCCCTGGGTGAAGACGTTCGTCTGCTCGATTCGGCGCAGGCGCTTGAGTCGACGCGGGCTGTGCAGCTGTGCCTGTTGATCGCCGGTGTGGCCCATGCGCGGCAATTGGCGTGCACGCCGGATTACGTGGCGGGCCTGTCCATCGGCGCCTACCCAGCTGCGGTGATCGCCGGGTCCCTGGGCTTTGCTGATGCGATAAAACTGGTCAGCCTGCGTGGCGAACTGATGCAGCAGGCTTATCCACAGGGCTATGGCATGACGGCGCTGATCGGCCCTGATCTGTCCAGTGTCGAAGCGCTGCTGGCGGATATCCACAGCGTGCAAACGCCGGTGTACCTGGCCAATATCAATGCCGATAACCAGACCGTCATCGCCGGCAGCAACGAGGCGATGAAGCGGGTTGCCGAGCGCATCAAAGGCAACGGCGTCGCCAAGCGCCTGGCCGTCAGCGTGCCGTCCCATTGCCCGTTGCTGGAGCAACCCGCCCAGGCACTGTTCCAAGCCTTCGTCCCACTCAAGGCGCCGCGCATCACTTACCTGAGCAGCACCCGCGCGCGACCTATCCACAACCCCGAACAACTGCGTGACGACCTGGCCTTCAACATGTGCCGCGTCGTCGATTGGCGCGGCACGGTGCAAAGCGCCTACGAGCGCGGTGTGCGGCTGCAGATCGAACTGCCTCCGGGTGCGGTGCTCACCGGTCTGTCACGCCGTGTTTTTGAACAAGGCACGGTGATCGCCTGCGAAGGCGCCCGCCTGGACTCCTTGCAGGCCCTGCTGCAAGAGGAGGAACGCCGCCACCGATAACGCAATACCCAAGGCTTTCGAAGCACAAAAACAACAATTTCGAACGAGCACTTTGAGGACAACAACATGATTATCTACGGTGTGGCTTTTTTGGCGTTCTGCACGTTGGCAGGGCTGTTTGTGGGTGAACTGCTGGGCAAGCTGTTGGGTATTCCGGCCAACGTCGGCGGGGTGGGTATTGCCATGCTGCTGTTGATCGGCCTGGGCAGCTACCTGAGCAAACGCGGCTTGTTTACCGGCAAGTCAGAGCAAGGCGTGAGTTTCTGGGCCGCGATCTATATCCCGATTGTGGTGGCGATGGCTGCCCAGCAAAACGTGTATGGCGCCATCAGCGGTGGGCCTATGGCGATTCTGGCCGGCACTCTCGCCGTGGTGCTTGGCTTTGCGCTGGTGCCGGTGCTGGTGCGTATCGGTAACCGCGAGCCGGTTGCTCCTGTTCCCACCAAAGAAGCCGGGTGATCGCCATGTACGAATCGATGATGAAAGTGATTACCGGCTACGGCTTGATCAGTGGTTTTGCCGTGATCGGCCTGACCATGTGGGTGTCCTATTGGATCTCCGATACCTTCACCAAGGGCCGCCTGCATGGTTCGGCCATTGCCATTCTGCTGGGGTTGGCGCTGTCGTATGTGGGCGGTGCGTTTACCGGTGGTTCCAAGGGCGTGGTGGATATTCCACTGTTGTCGGGCATCGGCCTGCTCGGTGGTGCGATGTTGCGGGACTTTGCCATTGTCGCCACGGCGTTTGGCGTGAGTGTCGATGAGTTGAAACGCGCCGGCTTCGTGGGTGTGCTGGCGCTGTTTGTCGGCGTGGGCTCGTCGTTCGTTGCCGGTGTAGGAGTGGCGATGGCGTTCGGGTACACCGATGCGGTAAGCCTCACCACCATCGGCGCCGGGGCCGTGACCTATATCGTCGGCCCGGTGACTGGCGCGGCGATTGGGGCCAGCTCCGAGGTGATGGCGCTGTCCATTGCCGCAGGGTTGATCAAGGCCATTTTGGTGATGGTGATGACGCCGTTCGTGGCGCCGCTGATCGGGCTGAACAACCCACGTAGCGCGGTGATCTTCGGTGGCTTGATGGGCACCTCCAGCGGCGTGGCGGGCGGCTTGGCGGCGACTGATCCGAAGCTGGTGCCTTATGGGTGTTTGACGGCGGCGTTCTATACGGCGCTGGGGTGCTTGCTGGGGCCGTCGTTGTTGTTTTTGCTGATGCGTGGGTTGGTGGGCTGACAGGTCGGGCCTCATCGCAGGCAAGCCAGCTCCCACAGGTGATCTCGGTCCGCTGTGGGAGCTGGCTTGCCTGCGATGGCGGTCTCAAACCTGGCGATTGGCATACATCCGACACTCCGCCAACAACGCCAGCAAATTCGGATCGCGCTCTTTGGCTTTCAAAAACACCACACCGATTTGCTGCTGCAACCGATACCTGGGCTGCAGCGGTATCAGCTTCACGCGGTTCTCATACACCGCCGCGATCCGCCCAGGCAGCAGCGCATAACCCACCCCTGAACTGACCATGCTCAGCAAGGTGAAGATATCGTTCACCTGCATCGCCACCTTCGGTTCGAACCCTGCCTGATGGAACACTCGGTTGCCGTCCTGATGCGTGGCGAAGCCCTGGGTGAGGGTGATGAAGGTGGCATCGCGCACGTCGGCCAGGTCGATTTCCTGATTGCGGTCCAAGGGTGAATCGGCCGGGGTGGCGAGGAAGATGTCATCGCTGAACAGCGCGATCTGCTCGCAGTCGGGGTCGTGGGCGTGTTCGTCGAGGGAGATGAGGATCGCGTCCACCTCCATGTTCTTGAGCTTGTAGAGCAGGTCGAAGTTGGAGCCCAGGATCAGGTCGATATTCAGTTCGCTGCGCCGGATTTTCAGGCCCATGATCAGTTGCGGCACGGTTTTGACCGTCAGCGAATACAGCGAGCCGAGCTTGAAGCGTTCGGCCGAGAACCCGGCGGCTTCGCGGGTCAGGCGCACGCTGTCGACCACGTCGGCCACCAGTTTCTGCGCGCGTTCTTCGAGTACGTAGGCGCTTTCCAGCGGGGTGAGGTTGCGCCCCTCGTGTTTGAACAGCGGGCAGCGCAGGGCACTTTCCAGGGAGTGAATGGCGCGGTGCACGCTGACATTGCTGGTTTGCAGCTCGGCGGCCGCGCGGGCCAGGTTGCCGGTGCGCATGAACGCCAGGAAGATCTCCAGCTTCTTGAGGGTGAATTCTTCGTCGATCAGCATGGCCTTGGGCTCTTGTTCGATTGCACTCGATTGTGCCCGTAAACGCGGCTGTCGTCGCCGGAACGTCACGTGCCGCTTGCACTCTGATGCGCAAGGCAGGACGCTTGTCCGCCTGTTCTTGAGGGTTGCGGGAGGTCAGTGACAGATGTACCACGGGGAACGATTCAACGCCTGGAGCCATTTGCTCGGTGCAGTCGCGGCCTGTATTGGCGCCGTGTGGATGTTGGTGGTGGCGAGCCTGGACGGCAGCCCCTGGAAGATCGTCAGCGTGGCGATTTATGGTTTTACCCTGATGGTGCTGTACAGCGCGTCAACGGTGTACCACAGCGTGCGGGGCCGGCGAAAAGCGATCATGCAGAAGGTCGATCACTTTTCCATTTACCTGTTGATCGCCGGCAGCTACACGCCATTCTGCCTGGTGACCCTGCGCGGGCCGTGGGGCTGGACGCTGTTCGGGATTGTCTGGGGGCTGGCGGTGATCGGCATCCTGCAGGAGATCAAGCCGCGCTCGGAGGCGCGGATTCTGTCCATCGTGATCTACGCCGTGATGGGCTGGATCGTACTGGTGGCGGTCAAACCACTGATGGCGGCGCTGGGCACGGCCGGTTTTATCTGGTTGGCGTCAGGCGGAGTGCTGTACACCGTAGGCATTATCTTTTTTGCTCTGGAGGATCGCTTGCGCCATTCCCATGGCATCTGGCATTTGTTTGTGATCGGCGGCAGCCTGCTGCATTTCGTGGCGATCATGCATTACGTGCTCTGACCTGCGGGAGGTCCAGCAACTCCCGCGCCCGGGTGCCGAAAATCTGCAGCAGGTCGGCCAACATATGCGGCGGCGGTTCGTGGGCGCGGGTCAAGGCGTACAGGGTAATCGGCAGGGGTGGCGTGAGCGTACGGATACATACGGTCGCCGTGGAGGCACTGAGGGCGGTGAAGGGGTCGATGACCGTTATGCCCGCGCCCGATTCGACCATCGCCCTGGCCAGGGAATAGGTTTGTACGCAAATGCTTATTTGTGGCGGTGGGCTGACGTTTTCCAGATAGTTGTCGAGCTTTGCAGCCAACGGATCGGCGCTGGAAAGGCCGATCAGCGACGTACTTGCCAGGTCGGCCAACGGCAGTGCCTTGTGTGATTCAGATTCAGGCCAGTAGCCTTTTGAGGCCAACGCCACCAGCGCTCCGTTCGCCAGTATCTGGGTGGTGAGGCCCGGGTGGCCGGAGAAATTGAGGGTCAACGCCAGGTCGATTTCACGCATCAGTAACTGCTGCACGAGCTCGCGGCTATGGTCGCTGGACAGCTCGCAGGCGATGTCCGGGTAGCTGCGCTTCCACTCCAGAATGGAGGGAGGCAGCAGTGACTGCGCCAGCGCGGGGATCGCCCCAATGCGCACACTTTGCTCCGGCGTATGGCGCAAGCTCTTGGCCAGCCGCTGCACCCCCTGCAGGCTCGTCGTCACTTTCTCTACTTCACTTTCCAGGGCCAGAGCTTCCGAGGTGGGCTGCAATTTGCCGCGCACCCTTAGAAACAGAGGAAAGCCCAGTTGCAATTCGGCGTGTTGCAATACCTTGGTTACCGCGGGTTGCGAGACATGAAGCAACTGCGCGGCGGCGCTGATGGAGCCCGTCTGCCGGATGGCCTGGAAGATTTCTATATGTCGCAAGCGCATGAAAGTTCATAACCTCAACTTATGGGTCGCTTACCTTTATTCATTGTTCAACTTTTGTCACTGGAACCTACTCTGGAATTCGTTTCAATCCATGTGAGGTGTCAATATGGCAAGGCGAGTATGTATCATCGGCGGCGGCGTCATTGGCTTGGCGAGTGCCTATGCATGTGTGCGTGCAGGCATGGAAGTCACCCTGGTCGAAGCGCAAAAAAAGTTGGGCAGTGCCACCAGCTACGCGAACGGTGGCCAACTGTCCTATCGCTATGTCACTCCCCTTGCCGACGCAGGTGTTCCACTCAAGGCGCTGGGCTTTCTGTTGCGTTCTGAGTCGCCGCTGAAGCTGCGGCCTCGACTTGACTCGTCGCAATGGCGCTGGCTCGCCTCGTTCATCGGGGCATGCCGCACCTCTGTCAACCGCACCAACTCCGCGCATTTGCTTCGCCTGGCGTCGATGAGCCAGGACGTGTTGAACCGTTGGCGGGTAGAGGACCATCTGGAGGGCTTCAACTGGAAACGCAATGGAAAACTGCTGACCTTCCGCTCCGAAGACAGCTTCGCAGAGGCGCGGCGCAAACTGACAGACCCCCTCCAGCAACAGGTGCTATCGGCCGAAGACTGCCGCAAGCTTGAGCCTTCGCTGATGGAGGGCACCTTTATCGGAGGTATTTACAACCCTACCGAAGAAGTCGCCGATTGCCATGCCTTCTGCCAACTGCTAGGCGGGGAATTGGAGGCGTCGGGACGTTGCCGCATTGTGTACGGACGCAAGGTGCAACGTATTCATGAGGCATTTGGTACGGTCGTGGCGGTGGAGCTTGAAGATGAAGTTCTGCCTGTAGAGAACCTCATTCTGGCGGCAGGCCATAACAGTTCGAGCCTGGGGTTGCCGGGGATGCGTTTACCGCTTTACCCCCTCAAGGGCTACAGCCTCAGTGTGCCCATCGGCGAACATCACTGTGCGCCGAAGATCAGCGTGACGGATTACGATCGCAGGACTGTTTATGCCCGAATCGGCGAGCAGTTGCGTATCGCCGCGATGGTCGACATGGTCGGCTTCAACAGCTCACCAGAGCCTAAGCGTCTGGCGGTCGTAAAACGCTTGGCCCGCCAGACATTTCCGATGGCCGGAAATTACGACGCTGCGGTTGAATGGGCAGGTATGCGGCCAGCGACGCCCACGGGCCTGCCACTGATTGGCGCCAGTTCTTATCGCAATCTGTGGCTCAACCTCGGGCACGGCGCCCTCGGTTTCACACTTGCGTGTGCCAGTGGCCAGTTGCTGGCTGAAATGATTGCCGAACGGCCCACCTCGATCGACGCCCATGTATTTCTTCCCAGGGCGGCCTGATCGCTAATTAGCGGAGCGTACAACGATGAATAATGATGTCTGGATAGGCGTGACACCGGCTCGAACGGCAGCCCGGCCCGTGGCCAGTGGTACCGCCTGATGCCAGGAAAAGTGGTTGCCTGTCGCGTTTTCAAGGCATGTGCTTTCGTTTCGCTGGTGCTGGGAGGGCATCTGGCGCTGGCGGACGACTTCAGCGCAACCTTGAAAAAAATCACCACCACCCAACAAATTTCTGTCGGCTATCGCGATGCGTCAGTGCCGTTCTCGTATATAGGCGATCAGAGCGGCAGGCCAATGGGCTATTCGGTGGACCTCACGCACAGGATCATCGAGCGCCTTCGGGAAAAAACCGGCCTGCCGAAGTTGCGGGTGAAGTATCGCCTGGTGACGTCCCAGACCCGCATTCCATTGGTGCAGAACGGCACCGTCGACCTGGAGTGTGGCTCCACTGGGGTGACAGCCGAGCGACAGAAGCAGGTGGCGTTTTCCTATGGGTTTATCTATGTGAAAGGGCAGTTATTGACGGCCAAGGACAGTGGCATCAATGGCTTTTCTGACCTCAAGGGCAAGCACGTAGTGACTACCGCCGGCACTACCAACGAGCGGTTTCTCAAACGCTATAACGCCGAGCATCAGAGCAATATGTTCGTGATCAGCGCCAGAGATCATGGCGAAGCGTTCAAGATGCTCGAAACCGGCCGGGCGGTAGCGTTCTATATGGATGACGCCCTGCTTTACGGCGAGCGCGCCAAGGCCAGGGACCCGCATCATTGGGTGGTGGTAGGCAAGGGACAGTCGCGGGAGATCTACAGCTGCATGGTGCGCAAGGATGACCCGCAGTTCCTCGCGGTGGTCAACGAAACCCTGGGCGACCTGTACCGCTCGGGGGAAATCAACGGGATTTACCAGCGCTGGTTCGAGCAGCCGATTCCGCCCAAGGGCTTGAACCTGGAGTTCCCGATGACCAGCGAGTTGAAGGCGATCATCGCCAAGCCGGTGAGTGATCCGGTGGAATGAGTAAGTGCTAACCCGATCAAACTGTGGGAGCTGGCTTGCCTGCTCCACAGTTGATTGGGTTTACAGGGTGAGGTTAGAAGTCGCCCCACAATTGCTGGGCGACTGCCAGCGCGACGACAGGCGCGGTTTCGGTACGCAATACCCGCGGGCCGAGGCGGGCGGCGTGGAAGCCTGCACTTTGGGCCGTTTCGACTTCGTTGTCCGTCAGCCCACCCTCGGGGCCGATCAAAAACGCCAGGCTCGATGGCTTGGCGTGGCTGATCATCGGCTCTGCCACCGGGTGCAGCACCAGCTTCAAATCCGCCTCGGTTTGCTTGAGCCAGTCGGCCAGCAAGAGCGGTGGGTGTATCACCGGCACCGTCGAACGCCCACATTGCTCGCACGCGCTGATTGCCACCTGGCGCCAGTGCAGCAAGCGTTTGTCGGCGCGTTCGTCCTTGAGGCGCACTTCGCAGCGGTCGCTGAAGATCGGTGTGATCGCGTTGACGCCCAGTTCAGTGGCCTTCTGGATCGCCCAATCCATGCGCTCGCCCCGGGACAGGCCCTGGCCGAGGTGAATGTGCAGGGGAGATTCGGCCTGGCCGGCAAAGCTTTCCGTGAGTTGCACGGTGACGCGTTTTTTACCGACTTCCAGCAAGGTGCCACGAAACTCCTGGCCGGAGCCGTCGAACAATTGCACGGCATCGCCTTCACCCATGCGCAGCACGCGGCTGATGTAATGCGCCTGGGCTTCGGGCAATTCGTGGTCACCGAGGCTCAGCGGGGCGTCGGTGAAAAAGCGGGACAGTCTCATTTCTGTTCTCTGAAGAGGTTGTTTACGTAGGAGCGAGGGGGACGCCTAGTTCTTGCTCGCGAAAAATATACATCCGACGCAGCGGTGCGCCTGGAATACCTTCGCGAGCAAGCTCGCTCCTACAAGGATTTGGGCAATCAACCCGGGTCTCGGAAGCCTGGGTGGAAGTCTTTCGGCACCGCCACACTGACCTTGCTGTTAGTGGCGATATCGATGCCTTCGCTGGCCACTTCGGCCAGAAAGTCGATCTGTTCGGGTGTAATCACATACGGCGGCAGGAAATACACCACGCTGCCCAACGGCCGCAACAACGCACCACGTTCCAACGCGTGCTCGAAGACCTTCAGGCCACGGCGCTCCTGCCATGGGTAGGCGGCTTTGGTGGCTTTGTCCTGCACCATCTCGATGGCCAGCACCATGCCGGTCTGGCGCACTTCGGATACGTGAGGGTGGTCCACCAAGTGCGCGGTGGCGGTGGCCATGCGCTGGGCCAAGGCCTTGTTGTTCTCGATGACGTTGTCTTCTTCAAAGATATCCAGCGTTGCCAACGCCGCCGCACAGGCCAGCGGGTTGCCGGTGTAGCTGTGGGAGTGCAGGAAGGCACGCAGGGTGGGGTAGTCATCGTAGAACGCGCTGTAGACCTCTTCCGTGGTAACCACCGCGGCCAGCGGCAGGTAACCGCCGGTGAGGGCCTTGGACAAGCACAGGAAGTCCGGGCGGATGCCGGCTTGTTCACAGGCAAACATACTGCCGGTGCGGCCAAAGCCCACAGCGATCTCGTCGTGGATCAAGTGCACGCCATAGCGGTCGCAGGCTTCGCGCAGCAGCTTGAGGTACACCGGGTGGTACATGCGCATGCCACCGGCGCCCTGGATCAGCGGTTCGACAATCACGGCGGCAACGGTGTCGTGATGCTCGGCCAGGGTCTGTTCCATGGCCAGGAACATAGTGCGCGAGTGTTCTTCCCAGCTCATGCCTTCAGGGCGCAGGTAGCAGTCCGGGCTCGGCACCTTGATCGTGTCGAGCAGCAGCGCCTTGTAGGTCTCGGTAAACAGCGGCACGTCGCCCACCGACATCGCGGCGATGGTTTCGCCGTGGTAGCTGTTGGTGAGGGTGACGAAGCGCTTTTTATTCGGCTGGCCGCGGTTGAGCCAGTAGTGAAAGCTCATCTTCAGCGCCACTTCGATGCAGGACGAACCGTTGTCGGCGTAGAAGCAGCGGGTCAGCCCTTCGGGCGTCATTGCGACCAGGCGCTCGGACAGCTCGATCACCGGCTGATGGCTGAAGCCGGCGAGAATCACGTGCTCCAGTTGATCGACCTGGTCCTTGATGCGCTGATTGATACGCGGGTTGGCATGGCCGAATACGTTGACCCACCAGGAACTGACGGCGTCGAGATAGCGCTTGCCTTCGAAGTCTTCCAGCCATACGCCTTCACCGCGCTTGATGGGCACCAGCGGCAATTGCTGGTGGTCTTTCATCTGGGTGCAGGGATGCCACAGCACCGCGAGGTCGCGTTGCATCCACTGGTTGTTCAAGCCCATCGGTGATCTCCTCGAAGCGGTCCTGCGGCGGGCGCAGGCGAAACAATCGCGCAAGCCTATGCAATGGTGGCGTGGCTCACAAGCCATTGTGCGGAAATTGGCAGTAAATGCAGGACGGTCTGTCACGTTTCCCAGGGATAGTCTTAATCCCTTGTTAATTTATGATGCCTAGCCTCTTTATCGTATTTCTCGATATTTCAAAGCAAAATTTTCCGCTTTAATTCGATAGGTAAAGCGCTAGTCTTGGGCACAGTTCTTACGGGATTAAGTACATGCAGCTACGTAATTCGCCGGCCCGCTATGGTTGGGTCAGCATGGTTCTGCACTGGGGCGTAGCCCTGGTGGTGTTCGGTTTGTTTGCCTTGGGCCTGTGGATGGTCGGTCTCGATTACTACAGCGCTTGGCGCAAAGATGCGCCCGACTTGCACAAGAGCATTGGCATCACGCTGTTCGCCATCATGCTGGTGCGGATCGTCTGGCGCCTGGTCAGCCCGCCGCCGCCACCGCTGGCCAGCTATAGCCGCATGACGCGGATCGGTGCCGCATTTGGGCACGCGTTCCTTTATGTTGGGCTGTTTGCCGTGATGATTGCCGGTTACCTGATTTCCACCGCAGACGGTGTCGGTATCCCGGTGTTTGGCCTGTTTGAAATTCCTGCCGTGGTTTCCGGTCTACCGGACCAGGCAGATACCGCCGGTTGGGTGCACCTGTACCTGGCCTGGGTGTTGGTGGTCTTCGCCGGCTTGCACGGCGTGGCGGCACTGAAACACCATTTTATCGATCGTGATGCGACCCTTACGCGAATGCTGGGACGCAAAGCCTGATGTTCAACCTCGACTCACAAGGAATAGAAAGCATGTTGAAAAAAACACTCGCTGCGCTGGCAATCGGTTCTGCACTGCTGTCCGCAGGTTCGGTGATGGCCGCTGACTATGTGATCGACAAGGAAGGCCAGCACGCCTTCGTCGATTTCAAAATCAGCCACCTGGGCTACAGCTACATCACCGGCACCTTCAAGGACCTGGACGGCAAGTTCAGCTTTGACGCTGCCAAGCCTGAAGACGCCAAGGTGGAAGTGAATGTTCGCACCGCCAGCGTGTTCTCCAACCACGCCGAGCGCGACAAGCACGTCACCAGCAAGGACTTCCTGGATGCGGGCAAATTCCCTGATGCCAAGTTCGTCTCCACCAGCGTCAAGCCAACCGGCAAGAACGCTGATGGCAAGCAGACTGCCGATGTAACTGGCGACCTGACCTTCCACGGCGTGACCAAGCCTGTTGTGGTCAAGGCCACGTTCCTTGGCGAAGGCAAGGATCCATGGGGCGGCTACCGTGCCGGCTTTGAAGGCACCACCTCGATCAGCCGAAAAGAGTTCTTCCCGGCTGGCATGGACGTAGGCCCACAGTCCGACGCTGTTGAGCTGTACATCACCTTTGAAGGTGTGAAAGCGAAGTAATGCTTCGTATGTAGGAGCGAGCTTGCTCGCGAAGGCCGCAAGTGCACCGCGTTAAACCGGGATGCCCGCGTTATCGTTGACGACCTTCGCGAGCTAGCTCGCTCCTACAGGCAAAAAAAACCCGTATCTCGCGATACGGGTTTTTTTTATGCCTCGCGGTTGCGAGTCAGCAGCGCTGGTTTCTCACCACGAGGACGGCCTGGCAGTTGGTCCAACTGCTCAGGTGTCGGGAAGCGATCTGCTTTCGACTCCTTGTGGATGATCTTCGGCGCCGGGCCACCGCGCGGGTTTTGTACCGCAGGCTCGGACGAGCGAGGCTGATCGTCACGGGCCGGGCGGCGGTTGTTGCTGCGCGAGTCTTCGCGACGGGCCTGGCCGTCACGCGGTGCGCCATTACGCGGGCCGCTGCGCTTGGCAGGCGGGGTACCGGTGGTGCCGCCGCTGCTGTTGCGCGGGGCGTTCTGGCGACCGCCCTGTGGCTGGCCGCTACGTGGAGCGCCTGCGCCCTGGGCCGGAGTCCCTGGACGACGGCCGCGGCCCTGGGCTGGTTTGGCCTGGGGTACGTAGTCGACGCGGTTACCGAAGTTATCGATATCGTCGTCAAGGAACTCGTCCGGGGCACGGTCGGCCGCGGCGCGTGGTGGCTGGCTCGGCTGGCGCTGTTCGCGGGCCGGGGTACCTTCACGGGGCTTCTGCTCACGGGCCGGGCGTTCGCCACGGC
>NZ_WKCD01000299.1:0-6479 GCF_021606625.1 Pseudomonas sp. PA-4-8C | reverse complement strand
CGCATGATCGGTCGCCAAGCGCTGATCGACGCTCTGGTGCAACAACTGCCGCAGCAACGCTTCATCACCCTGACCGGCGCCGGTGGCATCGGCAAGACCACCGTCGCCCTGCGCGTCGCGGAATTGCTGATCGGGCATTACCGCGACGGTATTCACCTGCTGGACCTGGCGCCACTCAGTGCCGCGTCCATGATCCTGCCCAACCTGGCCGCCCTGCTCGGCCTGACACCGGGCGAGAATGCGTCCCTGGCCAGCCTCGCCCGCAGCCTGCAGGCACGCCAGATGCTGCTGGTGATCGACAACTGCGAGCACCTGCTCGACGACATCGCCCTGATCAGTGAAACCCTGCTGCGCCATGCACCGCACCTGCACATCCTCACCACCAGCCGCGAAGCCCTGCGCGCCGAAGGTGAATATGTGCAGCGCCTTGAACCGCTGGCCTGCCCGCCCGCCACCGGCAACCGCGCCCAGGCCCTGGGTTACCCGGCCATGCAATTGCTGATCGAGCGCGCCATGTCCCACCAGGAGAGCTTTGCCCTCAGCGACGCTGAACTGCCCCTGGCGATTGATATCTGCCAGCGCCTGGACGGCATTCCCCTGGCGATCGAACTGGTGGCCGCGCAAATTGAACGGTTTGGCTTGCCGGGCCTGCTGGTGCAGATGGAAGACAACTTTCGCCTGCTGACCCGCGGCCGACGCAGTGCCCTGCCCCGCCAGCAGACCCTGCGCGCCACGCTCGACTGGAGCTTTGACCTGCTCACGGCGTGCGAGCAAATCTGCCTGCGCCGCCTGGCGGTCTTCCGTGGCGGCTTCAGCCTGGTCAGCGCAGCGGCGGTGATCGCCGGGGAGCAAGTGGCCCCCGCCGAAGTGCTGGGCTCCATTACGCAACTGGTGGCCAAGTCGTTGTTGAACGTGGAAGCAAGCGATGACGAGATGGTCTATCGCCTGCTGGACATCACCCGCACCTACGCCCTGGAAAAGCTCAGCCAGGCCTGCGAACTGCATGCCACACGAGAGCGCCACGCTGCACGCTGCCTGGCGCTGATGGAACAGGCCCAGGGCGACTGGGACCTGATCGCCACACAGCCGTGGATCGACCGTTATGCACCGCTGCGCGAAGACGTGCGTGCCGCCCTCGACTGGGGCTTTGCTGACGACGGTGCGCAGCTGCTGGCTATCCGCCTGACGGTCAGCGCGATGCCGCTGTGGCAAGAGTTGTCATTGCTGCGTGAGCATGGCGGCTATGTGGACCAGGCGCTGGCGCTGATTGGCCAGGTTACCGCGCCCTGCACGCAATTGACCCTGCAGCTGCAATTGGCCCTGGGCAGCCTCTCCTACCACGCCATGGGCGCCGCACCTCGGACCATTGCGGCATTCGAGGGTGCCGCACGCCTGGCCGAGACAACCCAGGACCTTGGCGGCCAGTTGCGTGCGGTCTCCGGGTTGATGGCGGTGAACCTGTGTGCCGGGCGCTACGGCCCAGCGCAGGAGCTGAGCGTGCAGTTCGAACGGCTCGACCCACACACCGAGCCGTTGCTGGGCCTTAGCGCGCAGCGGCTGCGTGCGCTGGGCCAGCATTACACCGGCAACCAGCCGCTCGCCCGGCACCACGCCGAGCAGGTGTTGCAGCGCATGTCCCAAAGCGGTCACGTGAACCGCTTTGCCCTCGGGGTTGGCGTGCAATACGACCAGGGTGTCGCCTCCTTGACCGTGCTGGCGCGGATCCTGTGGTTGCAGGGCTTTCCCGAGCGCGCCTGGCGCACCGCCAGCCAGGCACTGGAGTTGGCCCTGCAGATCAACCACGGCACCTCGATCTGCTACACCCTGGCCCTGGCTGGGGTGGTGATCGCCCGCTACAACGGCGCCGAAGACGACGCCCAAGCCCTGCAACGGCTGCTGCTGGAGCAATCGCACCAGCATTCGGTGCAGTTGTTCCAGACCTGGGCCGGGCATTACGCCGGTATTCTTGGCCACCCGGATTGGCAAGGCCTGGGCCTGATCCAAGACACCTTGATCACCTTCGGCACCCATGCGGTGGATGTGCCAACCCTGGAACGCGCGCGCAGTGGCGCGGCGGGCTGGTGCGCCCCGGAGATTCTGCGGGTGTACGCCTTGCAGCTAGAGGATGAGCACGCCGTCGAAGCACTGTTACTGGAGGCGCTGGGCCTGGCGCACCAGCAAGGTGCCCTGGCCTGGGAGCTGCGCTGCGGCGAATCCCTGGCGCAATTATGGCAACAGCAGGGGCGCATTCAGCTCGCCAGGGACTTGCTCGGTTCAATCCATGCACGCTTCAGCGAAGGCTTCGCTACCCAGGATCTACTGCGCGTGCGCTGCCTGCTCGACGAGTTGCAGGACAAACGGCCGGCCTGAGAACGCCCCCAGGCAAGGCGCGTAGCCTTGCTGCAAACGCTCGACCTGGCGCGGGTCGCGCAGTTGCCCCAGGGCGTAGCTTCGCACGCAGTTGAGCAGGCGATAGCGCGGCTGGCTCAGGCCGGGCTCGACGCTCAGCAGCGAGACGTTGACCAGGCGTGCCAGCAGGTAAGACAGGTCGGCATGTTCAAGCTCCGTACCGGCCACCATGTCACTCAGGCCAGGTAAGGTGACCGCCATCTTGAACAGGCTCAATTGCAGAAACAGCCAGCACTCCGGCAGGCTCAGGCGCTCGTAGCTCCAATCCAGGGCCGCGGTCAGTGATCGGTGACGTTCCACCGCCGTGCGCCGCCCCCGGGCCAGCACTTGCAAACCCGTGCGTACTTGCATCTGCACACCGCCGATGCCCAACGCATCCACCTGGGCGGCCGCCAATTCCAGAGCCAACGGCAGGCCGTCCAGGCGCCGACACAGGTCGCGCAGCGGCGCCAAATCCTGGGGCCGCAAATCAAACCCCTGCTGATTGGCACGCGCGCGCGCCACGAACAGTTGCACCGCAGGACAGGCCATCGCCTGTTCGACATTGGCCGACGGCGACGGCACCGCCAGCCGAGGCACGCGCACCACCCACTCGCCAGGGGCCAGCAAGGCTTCGCGGCTGGTGATCAGCACACTGACGCCAGGCGCCGTCTCGCCCAGCGCACGCAGTAGCTGTCGGCACGCGCCCAGCAGCAGGTCGGCGCCGTCGAGTATCAGCAGTAACTGACGCGAAGCCAGGCGCCGGCCCAGTTCGTTGAAACTATCGGGCGTCGAATGCAGCTGCAACCCCCTGGCCAGGCTACCGAGCAATTCGCTCGGCGCTTGCACAACGGCCATGTCGAGCCACCATACGCCGTCGCGATAACGCGGCAATGCCCGCTCGGCCAGGGCCAGTGCCAGTGTGCTCTTGCCAATGCCGGCCACGCCGGTGAGGGTCAACAAGCGCTGCGGGGCCAAACGCCGCGCCAGCACGCCCACCAGTTCATCGCGCCCCCACACCGGGCTCAGCCGCGCAGCCAAGTTGTGCTGAGGCAGCAGCGTCGGCAGCGCATCTTGCGCCGGTGCGGCGAAGCAGTAACCGCGCTGGGGGTGATTGAGGATCCAGCGTTGGCCGTCCAGGGCGCGACGCAATGCCGCAATGTGCACGCGCAGGTTGCTCTCTTCGACGACGCTGTTGGGCCACACCCGCTCGATCAAGGTCGCCTTGCTGATGAAATGCCCGGGCGCTTCGAGCAGTACCGCAAGAATATCCAAGGCTCGCCCGCCCAGCGGTACCGGCCAGCCGGCCTTGCTGACCAGGCGCTGCTGCCGATGAAAGGTGTAGGGGCCAAAGCTCACCGCCGTAGCATTTTGCATGTCCGTCACAGCGCTGAAACACCCGTGCTTGAGTGCCTGCGCATCCTTTTTCCATGGGCTCGACGCTATCTTGCCAGTTGGCGATGACAGGACAATGCTGGCACGGGGAGCGATACGGACAATCGGGTGCCTGAGACGGACATGCTGTCGTTAACTGAACTGTTGTCGGTATTGGGTAGGGTTCAGCCCGAGCTTTTCGCTGAACAGAAAACGCATATGCCGCACGCTGCCAAAGCCGGCGTGGAAGGCCACGGTCTTGAGCGGCAGGTCGGTGGTTTCCAGCAGGTGCCGGGCCCGGTCGATGCGCGCGCCTTGCAGGAACGCCATGGGCGTCATCTGCACGTCCTTGGCGAACAGCCGCGCAAAGTGGCGCGCGCTCATGCCGGCCAGCTCGGCCATGGACTCGATGGTAAAGGGTTGATCCAGATGCGCCAGCACGTGGTTCTGCACGCGGGTGATCGGAGTTTCCTGAGGCGCCACGGCGGCAGTCATCGGGCTGAACTGGGCCTGGCCGCCCTGGCGTTTCATCACCACCAGCAGCACCTTGGCCACGTCCACCGCCACTTGCTTGCCGTGGTCCTGGGCGACGACCGACAGGGCCAGGTCGATACCCGCAGTGACGCCGCCAGAGGTGATCAGGCGCCCGTCCTGCAAATAGATGCGGTCGGTCTCGACAATGGCGTTGGGAAACGCCTTGATCAACCGCTCGGTGTAGTGCCAATGGGTGGTCACGCGGTGCCCGTCGAGCAAGCCTGCGTGGCCGAGCACAAAAGCGCCGGTGCAGATCGAGCCAAAACGCCGAGCCCGTGGCGCCGCGACTCTCAGCCAGGGCAACAGCGCGGGGTGGCATTCGTTATAGGCGCCGGGGCCGCCGGGCACCAGCAGCAGGTCATAGGCCGCCTGGGCCTGTTCCAACAGCAGATCGGTCTGCACGCTCACGCCGTTGGACGCCCGCAACGGGCCGGGCTCGGTGCCGATGGTCAGGATCTGGTAGTGATCGGCCGCCGGCAAGTAGCGGTTAGCAATCGAAAACACTTCCAGCGGCCCGGCCATGTCGAGCAGCAGGAAGTCCGGGAACAGCGCCATGGCCACGGTTTTCATAAGCGGGGAATGTCCATCGAGAAGGAGTGCGGCGGGCATTATGGCACGACTTTAACTGTCAACCTGAGAGCGACAGTTATTCTATTTTCATCTTCTTAATCAATCACTCGCTAACCATTAACCTTCTTCTCAACGCAAGCGCCCTGCATCTCGCAGCCCGCGCTCACTTGAGGACTGGACCATGCTGACCCTTCGCAAAGCTTCCGAACGCGGCGCCGCCAATCACGGTTGGTTGAAGTCGTTCCACACCTTCTCTTTTGCCAACTACTGGAACCCCAAGGAGCAGGGTTTTTCCGACCTGCTGGTGATCAACGATGACCGCGTCGCCGCAGGCAAAGGCTTCGGCCAGCACCCGCACCGCGACATGGAAATTTTCTCCTACGTGCTCGAAGGCGCGCTGGAGCACAAGGACACCCTGGGCACCGGCTCAGTGATCCGCCCCGGCGATGTGCAACTGATGAGCGCCGGCAGCGGCGTGGCCCACAGCGAGTTCAACCATAGCCAGCGGCATGGCGTGCACTTCCTGCAAATCTGGATCGTGCCCAACGAAGCCGGCGCCAAACCGCGCTATCAGCAAGAGCATTTCACTGAAGCGCAAAAACGTGGGCGCTTGCAGTTGATCATCTCGCCGGAGGGCGCCAACGGTTCGCTGAAAGTGCGCCAGGACGCACGGGTGTACGCCGGCCTGTTTGACGCTGACGAAAGTACCCGCCTGGAACTGGCGCCGGATCGCTACGCCTACGTCCATGTGGCGCGCGGCAGCGTGGAACTCAACGGCCAGCGCTTACAGGAAGGCGACGGTGTACGCGTACGGGACGAACGCCAGATCCGCCTGAGCCATGGCGAAGACGCCGAAGTGCTGGTGTTTGACCTGCGCCCCAACGAACTGCCGCAAATGCCATGACGGCCACAGTGATGGTCCCGCCAGCAGGACCATCGTTGGCATCGATAGTCACCATCAGCGCAATGAAGTTCTCTTAAAAAATGCAACGCGTAACATCAAACCCATGCCAAACGGCACCCAACTAAAACACTCGGAGCACACCATCATGAAACGCCAACTCTTGCTTAGCCTCGCTTTCTCGGTACTCGCTGCAAACGCTTTTGCCCACCCGGTTGTCGCTGAAGGCGGCGCGGATCGCCTGATAGAAACCCGCGTTGCCGAAGGTGGCGCGGATCGCCTGCAAGAACGCGGTCTGGCTGAAGGCGGTGCGGATCGCCTGCAAGAACGTGGCCTGGCTGAAGGCGGTGCGGAGCGCTTGCAAGAACGTGGCCTGGCTGAAGGCGGTGCGGATCGCTTGCAAGAACGTGGCCTGGCTGAAGGCGGTGCGGATCGCTTGCAAGAACGTGGCCTGGCTGAAGGCGGTGCCGAGCGCTTGCTGAGTACCCACGTATAACCCCGCACTGTTGACGGGACACCCCAAACCGGCCTGATCAGCCGGTTTTTTTTCGTCTTCAATTTCTACATCACACTCCCCCCGCAACCACGATGCGAAGCGAGCCGCTCTTGATCTTGATCTGCTTTTGATCTCAGGCGCCCCGTTAAACCACGCTGGCCGGAATTCGACAGGGATTTGGGGGGTAAACCGGCAGGGATGCCGGCTTAGCCGCCC
>NZ_WKCD01000298.1:0-6480 GCF_021606625.1 Pseudomonas sp. PA-4-8C | reverse complement strand
TATCCAGACGATGTTCGGCGGGCTGGCGATCCACCTGTTTTTAGGCTCGATTTTCGACGGCTGGAAAGCCCTCGGCGGTACCGGTGAGGTGATCGGTTTCATGCTGTTCTGGTGCTTGAACCTATGGGTGGTGCTGCGCGGCGCCGAGTCGATCAAGCGCCTGGAAACCTTGTCGGCGCCGCTGTTGGTCGCCGTGGGAGTTGGCCTGCTGGTATGGGCGATGCCGAATGTGTCCCTCAGCGAGCTGATGGCGATCCCACCCAAGCGCCCCGAAGGCGCAAGCCTCACCGGTTACTTTATGGCGGGGCTTACGGCGATGGTGGGTTTCTGGGCCACGTTGTCGCTGAACATTCCCGACTTCAGCCGCTACGCCAACAGCCAGAAAGACCAGATTCTGGGGCAGATCTTCGGCTTGCCGCTGACCATGTTCCTGTTCGCCGCCCTCGGCGTGGTCATGACCGCCGCCTCGGTGAAACTGGTGGGGGTCAGCGTCTCCGACCCGGTGAGCCTGATCGGTCATATCCAGAGCCCGGTGTGGGTGGCCATCGCCATGGCGCTGATCATCGTCGCGACCTTGTCCACCAACACCGCGGCGAACATCGTCTCGCCCACCAACGACTTCCAGAACATCGCCCCCAAGCTGATCAACCGCACCACGGCGGTGATCCTCACTGGCCTGGTAGGGCTGGCACTGATGGCCCATGAACTGCTGAAAAAACTCGGGCTGATCGTCTCGGACGTGAGTCTTGAAACCGTGTATTCCAATTGGCTGCTGGGTTATTCGAGCCTGCTGGGGCCGATTGCCGGGATCATGGTGGTGGACTACTTCATTACTCGAAAACAGCAGCTGGACCTGGCCGGCCTGTACCGCGATGACGTGTACCCGGCCTGGAACTGGAGCGGCTTTATCGCCTTTGGCGTACCGGTGGTGCTGACGCTGCTGTCGCTGGGCAGCGATGCGTTCAGCTGGTTCTACAGCTACGGCTGGTTCACCGGCTCGGCGTTGGGCGGGGTGTTGTATTACGGGCTCAATGCCAAGCGCGCTAGCAGTCCACTCAGCGCCAAATCCCCGTTGTAAACACGGTTCAGGTGGGAGCTGGCTTGCCTGCGATAGCGGACTATCAGTTAAAGCCGTGTCGCCTGACACACCGCTATCGCAGGCAAGCCAGCTCCCACAGTTGACCGCGTTAATTCATAAGAACCTGTAGCCTGAGGAGACCCCCATGAACGCTGCCCTCGACGTTCTGCAATCGACCCATCAGCACATCAACCGCGACCGTCTGTGGCAGTCGCTGATGGACCTGGCCAAACTTGGCGCCACCCCCAAGGGCGGTGTGTGTCGCCTGGCCCTCACCGACCTCGACCGCAAGGCTCGCGATCTCTTCGTGCAGTGGTGCGAAGCGGCCGGTTGCACCGTGACCATCGACGGCATCGGCAATATCTTTGCGCGTCGCCCCGGCCGCAACCCCGACCTGCCGCCAGTGATGACCGGCAGCCATATCGACACCCAGCCCACCGGCGGCAAGTTCGACGGTTGCTTCGGCGTGCTGGCCGGTGTGGAAGTGCTGCGCACCCTTAACGACCTGAATGTGGAAACCGAGGCGCCGCTGGAAGTGGTGGTATGGACCAACGAAGAAGGCTCGCGCTTCCCGCCGTGCATGATGGGCTCAGGGGTGTTTGCCGAGAAGTTCACCCTGGCCGATACCCTGGCCAAAGTGGATGCCGATGGGGTCAGCGTGGGGGAGGCGTTGAACGCGATTGGCTATGCGGGAACGCGGCCGGTCAGCGGGCATAAGGTCGGCGCTTATTTCGAGGCCCATATCGAACAAGGGCCGATTCTGGAGGATGAACACAAAACCATCGGCGTGGTGCTCGGCGCCCTCGGGCAAAAGTGGTTTGACCTGAAGCTGCGCGGTGTTGAGGCCCATGCCGGCCCTACACCCATGCACTTGCGCAAGGACGCCCTGGTCGGCGCGGCCGCGGTGGTGGCCGCCGTGAACGCGGCGGCGTTGGCGCACCAGCCCCATGCGTGCGGCACGGTGGGCTGCCTGCAAGCGTATCCGGGATCGCGCAACGTGATTCCCGGTGAAGTACGCATGACCCTGGATTTTCGTCACTTGGAACCGGCACGGCTGGATTCGATGATTGCCCAGGTGCGCCAGGTGATCGAAGACACCTGCGCCAAACATGGCTTGAGTTTCGACCTGCAGCCCACGGCGGACTTCCCGCCGCTGTACTTTGACAAAGGCTGTGTGGAGGCGGTGCGCGATGCCGCCAATGGCTTGGGCTTATCGAACCTGGACATCGTCAGCGGGGCAGGGCACGACGCGATCTTCGTCGCTGAGCTGGGCCCGGCGGGGATGATCTTTGTGCCGTGTGAAGGCGGCATCAGCCACAACGAAATCGAAAATGCCGCGCCGGATGACTTGGCGGCAGGGTGTGCGGTGTTGTTGCGCGCCATGCTAGCCGCTTCAGCGGCCATCGCCAGCGGCAAACTCGCGGCCTGATCGTTCCCACGCTCCGCGTGGGAATGAACCCTGTGACGCTCCGCGTCACGATTTTAAGGGCAGACGCAGAGCGTCCTGAACGGCGTTCCCACGCAGAGCGTGGGAACGATCAGTAGTCAGCAGGTCATTAGCCCGGCTGCCAGCCGCCGCCGAGTGCGGTCAAGAGTCCCACGCTTGCCTGCAATTGCCGGGTCTGCACCGCCTGCAACGTTCGCTGTGCCTGCAACGCGGCGGTTTGGGCGGTGACCACGTCCAGGTAACTCACCGCCCCGGCCTGATAGCTATTCATCGCCAAAGCCTGGGTATGTTGCGCCGCCTCTGCCGCCGCTTGCTCGTCCTCGGCTTGCTGCTGCAGGTCTCGCAGTTGTGCGAGGTTATCCTCCACCTCACGCACGGCTTTCAAGACGTGGCTACGGTACTGTGCCGAGGCCTCCTCGAACTCGGCCTTGGCCTGGCGCTCGTTGGCGCTCAAGCGCCCGCCGTCGAAGATCGGCAGGTTCATCAGCGGCCCCAGCGCCCAGTACCGGTTGCCGGCGGACAGCAGGTTGCCGACGCCTTGGGTCTGCCCGCCCAGCACACCGGTCAAACTGAAATCCGGAAACCAGGCTGCCTTGGCCACGCCGATAGTCGCGTTGGCTGCAAACACGCGACGCTCAGCGGCGGCAATGTCCGGGCGACGCTGCAGCAGGTGGCTGGGCAACTGCGCCGGAATGCCTGGCAACGCCATTAATTGCGAACTGGACGGCAGTGAAAAATCACTGGCCGTTACGCCCACCAATGCACCGATGGCATGCTCGACGAGGTTGCGCTGGCCACGCACTTCGTCCAACTGTGCCTTAGCTTCGGCCAGTTGGTTTTGCGCGCGGGTCAGGTCCAGTTCCGACGCAATCTGGCCTTCATAACGGCTGCGGGTCAGTTGCAGCGCCTGGCTGAATTCCTCCAGTGAACTGTTGAGTATCCTGCTTTGTGCATCCAGCCCATTGAGCTGCACATACAGGCTCGCCAACTGCTGTTGCAGGCTCAAGCGCACCACCGCCAAATCATCAAAGGACGCTTGTGCCTGGGCATCGCCCGCGGCGACCTGATTGCGGATTCTGCCCCACAGGTCGAGGTCGTATCCCAGGGAGAACCCAGCGGTATTGCTGTTGTACACCGACGGCTGTGTAGTGCCGCGTAACGGTCGTGAATCCGATTGACGCTGGCGCAGCGGTTGCGCGCTGGCGGTGATTTGCGGGAAAAGGCCCGCGTGCAATTGGCTGGCGTAGGCCTGGGACGCATCGAAGTGCGCCAGCGCCGCGGCCAGGTCCGGGTTGGCCTTGAGCAGTTGCTGTTGCAGCGCATTCAGGCGCGAATCGTGGTAAAGCTGCCACCACTGGGGCGCCAATTGGTCCGACGGTTGCGCACTGTGCCAAGGGCCATCGCTGGTTTGTTCACGGTAGTTCGCGGGCAGGTCAATCGACGGCACTTTATAGCTGGGTGCCATCGAGCAACCCTGCAACGCCAGCAGCACCAACGCTGCCAGCGGCTTAAGCTTTGGGCGCATGGGCACCTCCCGAGGCGTCGGCCAGTTGCACCGGGTCGCCTTCGCGCAGGGCGTCGGGCGGGTTGTCGATGATACGGTCAGCAGGCTTCAGGCCCTGGTCGATCACCAGGCGCTCGCCGAGGTCCAGGCCAATATGAATGTCTTGCAGGTGCACATGGTTGCGACCGTCCAGTATCGCAACCTGGGTGCCCTGGGCGCGGAAGATCAAGGCGCTGGCCGGGATGCTCACGCCATGGGTGTCAGCCGGAATCGGCAGGGTGACTTCGGCGTAATCGCCCGGCAGCAGTTCGCCGTTGGGGTTGTCGGCGACGAACTGAGCGAGCAGGGTGCCGGAGCGGCGGTCGATGGCGGTGGAGTCACCGATCAGACGTGCCTTGAAGTGCTCGCCGGGGTGCTCGGGGACGGTCAGTTCGGCCTCAAGGCCTGTATGGATGACCGCTGCATAGTTCTGCGGCACCGGCACATACAAGCGCAATTGGTGGGTGTCGGCAATGTTGAACAGTTCCGGATCGCTGGCGTTATCGGCCTTGATCAACTGGCCGATGTCGGTGTTACGGGCGGTGATGGTGCCGGCGAACGGCGCGCGAAGGGTCTTGTAGCTTTCCAGGGCGCACAGTCGCGCATAGTCTGCTGCAGCGGCTTCGGTGTTGGCCTTGGCGGCTGCGGCATTGGAGGTTTTCTCATCGGCGTCCTGGCGCGATACCGAATGGCTGGCCAGCAGGTTTTGCCAGCGGGTCGCCGTGGTGGCTGCCAGGTGTGCATTGGCTTGTTGCTGGATCAGGCGCGCATGGGCCTGGGCCAGTTGTTGGTCGAGGTCGGGGCTGTCGATTTCGGCGAGGATTTGCCCGGCCTTGACCTGGGCGCCGATGTCGACTTTCCAGTCCTTCAAGTAGCCGCTGACCCGCGCATGGATCGCCGCCTTGCTCCACGCCTCCAGGTGAGCGGGCAGGCGTAGGGTGTCACCGCCGGCGTTTGGCTTGGGTTGGAACACCATCACCTGGGGGACGGCGGCGGCTTCGGTCCAGGCGGTGACCGATTGCTCGTGCAGCGTACGCGCGTGCAGGCCGCTGGCGACCAACAGGGCAGCCAACGTCAGGCCACCGACACCCAGGAGCATCAGACGCTTGCGCGAGGGTTTTTGATCAGGCGACATGGGGCGTTTCTCCAGCAGTTGCGCGAGTAGGATGACGGCCGTGGACCAGGCTGAAGACCACGGGAACAAACAACAAAGTGGCGATGGTGGCGAAGATCAAGCCGCCGATGACTGCCCGGCCGAGCGGGGCGTTCTGCTCCTCGGAAATCGCCAGGGGCAGCATGCCGATGATCATCGCCAGGGCGGTCATGCACACCGGGCGAAAGCGTGTGTAGCCCGCTTCCAGCGCGGCTTTCAACGCATCGCCATGTTCGGCCAGGCGCTCACGGCAGAAGCTCACCACCAGGATCGAGTTGGCGGTGGCCACGCCCATGCACAAGATGGCGCCGGTGAGTGCTGGCACCGACAACGAGGTGCCACTGAGGAACAGCATCCACACGATGCCCGCCAATGCTGCCGGCAACGCCGTGATGATCACAAAGGGGTCGGCCCATGACTGGAAGTTGACCACGATCAGCAAGTAGATCAGCACCACCGCGCCGAGCAGCCCGAAGCTCAAACCACTGAACGCCTCATGCAGCGCATCGATCTGCCCGTGCAGGCTGATGGTCGCGCCTTTGGGACGCATGGACGCCGTGTCATCCAGCACTTTTTGCACATCGCGGGCCACACCGCCGAGGTCGCGGCCTTGCACGTTAGCGTACAGGTCCAGGGTCGGTTCGATGTTGTAGTGGGTCACCACGGCCGGGCTTTGTACCCGGGAGATGGTTGCCACGCCGCCGAGGATTTGCGCCTGCCCGTTTGCCCCCGTCACCGGCAGCGCTTCCAGGGACGGCAAGCTGTCGAGGCGGTATTGCGGGGTGGCAGCGACGATGGAATAAGACACGCCGTTGGCCGGGTTGAGCCAGAAGGTCGGCGCGGTTTGCGAGCTGCCGGCGAGGGAGGCGACCATGCTGTTGGTGACATCACGCTCGGTAATGCCCAGGCCGTTGGCGCGCATACGGTCCACGTTTACTTGCAGCGAGGGGTAGCCGGTGGACTGCTGGATACGCAGGTCGGCAATCCCCGGTACATGCTGCAAGCGCCGTTCAAGTTCGACGGCATAAGCGCGGTTTTCTGCGTCATTGCGCCCGGAGATTTTGACGTCCAGCGGGGCGGGGGCGCCGAAGTTGAGGATCTGGCTGCTGATGTCGGCGGGCAGGAACGCAAAGTGGCTGCCGGGGAAACTTTGCGGCAGGGCTTCGCGCAGTTTTTTCACATAGTCGGCGGTGGGCGCGTGGTGCGTTTTCAAGCTGACTTGAATCTGTCTCTTTTACCCATCTTGCGCTGCCGTCGAA
>NZ_WKCD01000297.1:0-6578 GCF_021606625.1 Pseudomonas sp. PA-4-8C | reverse complement strand
TGTTTGGCCCCTCCGACGGGAGCAGCCAGAAAATCTTGCAAACCCCATGGTTTGCACCACCGCTTCGGGTGGCTACAGCGCGTTAATGGCGGCGACCGAGTCGACAGCCAAGAACGGAAAAAGGCCGGTGGCAAGAGCCACCAGCCATCAGCCTTCAGCTTAACGCTTGGGCTGGAGACGCAAGGTCGATGCTTACTTCAGCTCGACTTTAGCGCCTGCTTCTTCCAGAGTAGCTTTGGCTTTGTCAGCGGCGTCTTTCGACACAGCTTCCAGAACCTGGGCAGGAGCGCCGTCAACTACAGCCTTGGCTTCTTTCAGGCCCAGACCGGTCAGTTCACGTACTGCCTTGATCACGTTTACTTTCTTCTCGCCAGCTTCCAGCAGCATGACGTTGAATTCGGTTTGCTCTTCAGCAGCGACAGCAGCAACAGCTGGGCCAGCGGAAGCAGCGGCAGCGGAAACGCCGAATTTTTCTTCGAAAGCTTTGATCAGCTCAACAACCTGCAGAACCGACATTTCAGCTACGGCGTTGAGGATATCGTCTTGGGAGATAGACATTGCTGTATTTCCTGAATTGGGGGACGGCCTACGCGGCCATCGAAATAAACAAAAATACGCGAGAGAATTTGCTCAGCCTTAGGCTGCGGCAGCTTCTTTTTGCTCGCGAACTGCAGCCAGAGTACGAGCCAGCTTGCTGGTAGCGCCTTGAATCACGCTCATCAGCTGCGAAATAGCTTCGTTACGGGTCGGCAGTGTTGCCAGTACGTCGATTTGGTTAGCTGCGAGGAACTTGCCCTCGAACGCAGCTGCCTTGATCTCGAACTTATCCTGACTCTTGGCGAATTCTTTGAACAAACGGGCAGCAGCGCCTGGATGATCTTTAGAGAACGCGATCAGAGTCGGGCCGGTGAACACGTCGTTGAGAACACTGTATTCAGTGTCAGCAACGGCGCGCTTGAGCAGGGTGTTACGTACAACACGTACGTATACGCCAGCTTCACGAGCCTCTTTACGGAGTCCGGTCATAGCGCCTACTGTCACACCACGGGCATCAGCCACGACAGCGGACAGAGCAGCTTTGGCAGCCTCGTTGACTTCAGCGACGATGGCCTTCTTGTCTTCGAGATTAATTGCCACGGGTTTAACTCCTGCTTGTTACCGTTTCATCTGGCCTAGGCCTGATGTCGTTTTGGTGTCTGATTCGGTAAGGAACCGGGAGCACCATCTGCGTAGGCTTGTTGGTTTAAGACTTGCGTCGCCTACGGTCTTGGATAGCCCCCGCCAGGCAGGGACCCCAATCTTTCAATTGGCGCAATTACTTGCGCCAATTTATGTCTTATACGTCCAGCGAGCCTTGGTCGATGACCAGACCTGGGCCCATAGTGGTGCTCAGGGTAACGCGCTTGACGTAGATACCTTTCGAGGAAGCAGGCTTGATACGCTTCAGATCAGCGATCAGGGCTTCAACGTTTTCCTTCAGCTTGACGGCATCGAAGCCGACTTTGCCAACGGAGGTGTGAATGATGCCGTTTTTGTCGGTGCGATAACGAACCTGACCAGCCTTGGCGTTTTTAACCGCGGTAGCTACGTCTGGCGTTACGGTGCCGACTTTAGGGTTAGGCATCAGACCACGTGGACCGAGGATCTGACCCAACTGACCTACAACGCGCATTGCATCCGGGGAAGCAATTACGACGTCATAGTTCAGGTCGCCGCCTTTCATTTCGGCAGCCAGGTCGTCCATGCCAACGCGATCAGCACCAGCGGCCAGAGCAGCTTCAGCAGCTGGGCCTTGGGTGAAGACAGCAACACGTACAGTCTTGCCAGTGCCGTGTGGCAGCACAGTAGCGCTACGAACGACCTGGTCGGATTTACGTGGGTCAACACCCAGGTTTACAGCAACGTCAACAGACTCGCTGAACTTGACAGTCGACAGCTCGGTCAGCAGGGCAGCAGCGTCTACGAAGTTGTAGGACTTGCCTGCTTCGATTTTGCCGGCGATAGCCTTTTGGCGCTTGGTCAGCTTAGCCATTACACACCCTCCACGTTAAGGCCCATGCTACGAGCAGAACCGGCGATGGTACGCACGGCTGCATCCATATCAGCTGCAGTCAGATCCGCGTTTTTGGTTTTCGCGATTTCTTCCAGCTGAGCACGGGTTACAGTGCCAACCTTAACGGTGTTAGGACGAGCGGAACCGCTAGTCAGACCGGCAGCTTTCTTCAGCAAAACCGAAGCCGGGGTCGACTTGGTTTCGAAGGTGAAGCTACGGTCGCTGTATACAGTGATGATCACTGGAGTCGGCAGACCTGGCTCAAGACCCTGAGTACGGGCGTTGAAGGCCTTGCAGAATTCCATGATGTTCACGCCGTGCTGACCCAGAGCTGGACCGACGGGTGGGCTAGGGTTGGCCTGAGCGGCCTTCACTTGCAGCTTGATGTAAGCGGTAATCTTCTTGGCCATGAGGCACTCCAATTACGGGTTCAAACGCCTCGAAAGGCTCCCCGGTTACTTGCGCGTTTATCCCAGTGACGACAAAACCCCACAGCCGAGGCTGCGGGGTTGGGATGCTTGCCCAGCTAGACCTTCTCGACCTGGCTGAACTCCAACTCTACCGGAGTAGAGCGACCGAAAATGAGCACCGCCACTTGGATCCGGCTCTTTTCGTAGTTAACTTCTTCGACCGTACCGTTGAAATCAGCGAACGGACCGTCTGTAACGCGAACAACCTCACCCGGCTCGAACAACGTCTTCGGCTTGGGCTTGTCGCTACCGTCAGCAACACGACGCAGAATTGCTTCCGCCTCTTTGTCGGTGATCGGAGCAGGCTTATCGGCAGTACCGCCAATGAAGCCCATGACGCGAGGGGTATCCTTGACCAAGTGCCAAGTACCTTCGTTCATGTCCATCTGTACCAGCACGTAGCCAGGGAAGAACTTGCGTTCGCTTTTGCGCTTCTGCCCATTCCGCATTTCAACCACTTCTTCAGTGGGAACCAGAATTTCGCCGAAGCCATCTTCCATGCCTGCCAGCTTTACGCGCTCCAGCAAAGAGCGCATAACATGCTTCTCGTAACCCGAGTAAGCATGCACAACGTACCAACGCTTAGCCACGGGACACCCTTAGCCAACAATCAAGGAAACAAGCCAGCCGAGCAGGGAGTCAAGCCCCCACAACAGCAACGCCATAACCAGAACAACAGCCACGACAATCAATGTGGTCTGCGTGGTTTCTTGGCGAGTCGGCCAAACGACTTTACGGATTTCGGTGCGTGCTTCCTTAACCAGTACCGCGAAGGACTTGCCTTTGGCAGTCTGCAGGCCTACAAAGGCAGCTACAGCAGCAAGGGCAAGCAAAGCGAGTACACGGTACAGGATCGGCGAAGCAGAATAGTACTGATTGCCAACAACGCCTACGACCACCAAGGCGACTACAGCAAGCCACTTTACCAGATCGAAACGAGAGCTTTGAGCTTCAGCCTTAGGAGTCATCTATGAAGATCCTGTGAAAAGAAAGCCAGACACACCACGTGAATCTGGCAGGTCAGGAGGGAATCGAACCCCCAACCTACGGTTTTGGAGACCGTCGCTCTGCCAATTGAGCTACTGACCTAAAACAAAATCAGGCCGACCATTATGCAGGCCTGAAAAAGACTTTACAACAACCAACCCCACAAGACCTGAAACATCGAACAACATTCAAGCCGAGGCAGCTGTTAAAACAAAGGCAGATATTTTCATATCTGCCTTGTTATATGGAGCTCTTGAGCGGATTTGAACCGCTGACCTCACCCTTACCAAGGGTGTGCTCTACCAACTGAGCTACAAGAGCGAAACACCTTGCACAACCTGCAAACTTGGAGCGGGTAGCGGGAATCGAACCCGCATCATCAGCTTGGAAGGCTGAGGTTCTACCACTAAACTATACCCGCGGAGCTTGCAGCTCACGCTAAAAATGGTGGAGGGGGAAGGATTCGAACCTTCGAAGTCGTAGACGTCAGATTTACAGTCTGATCCCTTTGGCCGCTCGGGAACCCCTCCTAAGCGAGCCGGCATTTTACATCACGCCGACCTTCTGTCAAGCATTTTCTCATTTAAATTATGAGGTTAGCTGCATTGACGGTAGCTTTGCACTGTAGCCCTTAAAGGTCTTCACTGCGAAGCGGGCGCCATTCTATGCAAACTATTCGAGAGTTGCAATGCCTTCGCACAGCATTATTTTATGTTTTAACTCATTGAATTCATTAGCAAGGCTTTCAAAGGGCAGATCGTCAGCCAGGCGACGGCTCTCAGGGGCTACGCGCAACCAATAACCCGAGGCGTCCGGTGCGTTCAGCAACTGGACCTTGGCCTTGATATCCAGGCTCGTAAGCCTCTGCTCGAGAGAGGAGGCTTGGCGTCGCTCCGAGAAACCACCGATGTATAAGCAGGTATTTTGCGCCTCGGCCGGCCTCGCCCGATCGCGCCGAGCCACCGTGTCTGCCGACTCACTCAAGAGGCGAATGTCTTGCTGCGTTCCCCGATGGAGACTCAAGGGCGTGACATCCTTGGCCCGCAATGGCGCTTCTTGCTGATGCCAGACGTAATAAAAAACATTGAGAACCAGTAAAAGTAAAAACAGCCAGCGCATAATCACCTCAAGACAAAGGACACGCCATCGCCAAACCAACAAACACCAGGTCCGGGACCAACCGAGCCTGAGGCGCAGCATCCCTGACCAGGTCGGCATCGCCTCCAGTGAGGAAGACCGTGAAATCCTCCCCCCAATAGCCTCGCGCCAACTCGAGCTGGGTCAGCACGAACCCTCTAAGCATGAGCGTACAACCACGCTCGACAGCCTCTACGGTTGTTCGACCAGGAGAGAGACGCTCCAGCGCCCGCTCAGCGGCCGCGTCGTCATAGCGTATCTTGCGGGTATGGGTTCGCAGTTGATTACGCATAAGCGGCATACCCGGGCAAATAAACCCACCCAGGTGGCCACCGTCCGGACCAATAAAATCTGCTGTCGCCGCTGTACCAAAGTCGAGTACCAAGCATGCACCTGACGCCAACTTGAACGCGCCTAGCATGGCTAGCCATCGATCCATCCCCAGGCGCTGGAAGTCGTCGTAGCCATTGCGCACTCCGCCCATTTCTTGAGCAGAGGCGGCGCAGGAAACAGCAACGCCAAATGCCGCTACCAAGGCAGCTATCAGCTTATCGGTCTCCTCAAGCGCGCGAACACTCACCAACCGACAACGCGTGAGCAATAGACCAGGCAAAGCCACCAAACTCTCGATCAGCGCGATATCCGAACCTGCGATGCCTTCCGCGCGAACAGTTGCCTCACTCAACTCAAGAACACGCCATTTGATAAAGCTATTTCCACAGTCGAGCTCAAGAATCATCACGCAACCTCAGGCTTAACTCACCACCGCTGTATATTTTCTCAACGCCACCGACATCCAAACGCAAGGCGCCCTGACGATCCACACCCAGCACAACCCCATCAATCTGATTGACGCCCGCGATAAGCGACACGGACTTCCCCTGCCAGGCGTGATGCTGCTCCCATTCGTCTTGCAACCCTGCAAAACCCGCAGCCTTGTGTTGATCTAGGTAGGCTTGTAGTTGCAAACCCAGACGCGCCACCAGGTGATTACGATCCACAGGAGAGCCAGCCTCGAGCTGCATCGAAGTCCATTGCTGATCAACCTCTACAGCCTTCTGCATATTCACATTGATACCTATACCTAGCACAACGTGACAGATATCTGCGGGATCTCCCACCAACTCCAGCAAGATGCCTGAGATTTTCTTTTGCCCAACCAGGACGTCGTTTGGCCACTTCAAAGCTGCGCCCCGCACACCCGACTCACGCAGAGCCTGCAGGACTGCCAGCCCCACCACCAGACTCAGCCCTTCCAGTTGCCGCAGACCGCCCTCAATACGCAATACAAGGCTGTAGTAAACGTTTTGCGCAAATGGGCTGACCCATTTGCGGCCTCGTCGCCCCCTACCAGCCGTCTGCTGCTCCGCCAGCACAACAAAAGGAGCCGCACTGCCCGCACCGATAAGACGTAAAGCCTCAGCATTAGTGGAATCAATGGAGTCGAAAATGTGAACGGGCCAAGCCAAGGAAGCCGCGCCCAGAGAAATCTCCTGCGCATTCAAAAACACCAATGGCGCAGCCAATCTATATCCGCGGCCCCTCACCTTATGAATGGGGAGATTCAATTCTGCCTCAAGATGCTGAAGCTGCTTCCACACGGCACTGCGACTAACGCCCAAGGCAGCGCCAAGCGCTTCTCCAGAATGGAACTGACCATCTTTCAGAAGTTTCAACAACGTCAGCATGCACATATCGCCTCAGAATGAGGCACGCATGATAGCCATGCGCAGGGTCATTGCATAGAAAGGCTGGATATCAGTCTGGATCGAGATTTTCGAGCGCCCAAAACAAAACCCCAACCGCTTTCGCAATTGGGGTTTCGGAATTTAATCTTGACGATGACCTACTCTCACATGGGGAAACCCCACACTACCATCGGCGATGCATCGTTTCACTGCTGAGTTCGGGATGGGATCAGGTGGTTCCAA
>NZ_WKCD01000296.1:0-6671 GCF_021606625.1 Pseudomonas sp. PA-4-8C | reverse complement strand
AGCAGGAATTCCCGCAGCACATTCCCCAAGGCGTGCGTAAAATCGTCAGCGAAGAGCCGGTCGACGAAATTGCCGACTTGCCAGCAGGCAGTTACTGCATCGTCATGACCCACAACCACGCGCTGGACCTGGAACTGACCGCCGCCCTGCTCAAGCGCAACGACTTCGCCTACTTCGGCCTGATCGGCTCGAAAACCAAGCGGGTCAAATTCGAACACCGCCTGCGTGACCGTGGCTTTGATGCCACGCAGTTACAGCGCATGCGCTGCCCCATGGGCCTCCCCGAGGTCAAGGGCAAGCTTCCGGTGGAGATCGCCATCTCCATCGCCGGCGAAATCATCGCCACCTATAACGCCAATTTCGGCCAGCACCTTGCCGGCGCCGAACCTATTGCCAAACTGCTGCCGGCTTCGCGCCGCAGCCACGCTATCTAAATTGAGACGATCATGCCTTTGACTCGCAAAGCCTACCGTGCCGCCATCCTGCACAGCATCGCCGACCCTGCCATCGTGGGGATCGAAGCCTCCTATGAATATTTCGAGGACGGCCTGCTGGTGATCGACAACGGCCAGATCAGCGCCCTTGGTCACGCCAGCGACCTGCTGCCGAGCCTGCCCGCCGATATTGACATCACCCATTACCAGGACGCGCTGATCACCCCTGGCTTGATCGACACCCATATCCACCTGCCGCAAACCGGTATGGTCGGCGCCTATGGCGAACAGTTGCTGGACTGGCTCAACACCTACACCTTCCCCTGTGAAAGCCAGTTTGCCGACAAGGCTCACGCCGAAGAAGTCGCCGATATCTTCATCAAGGAACTGCTGCGCAACGGCACCACCACCGCGCTGGTGTTCGGCAGCGTGCACCCGCAATCGGTGAATGCATTCTTTGAAGCGGCCGAGAAACTCGACCTGCGCATGATCGCCGGCAAGGTGATGATGGACCGCAACGCACCGGACTACCTGACCGACACCGCCGAATCCAGCTACCAGCAAAGCAAGGCGCTGATCGAGCGCTGGCACGGTAAGGGCCGCCTGCACTATGCGGTGACGCCACGCTTCGCGCCTACGAGCACGCCGGAGCAACTGACGCTGGCCGGGCAGCTGCTGGGCGAATACCCGGATGTGTACATGCAGACCCACATCAGCGAGAACAAGCAGGAAATCGAGTGGGTCAATGAGCTGTTCCCGGAGCGCAACGGCTATCTGGATGTCTACGACCATTACAAGCTGCTCGGCGAGCGCTCGGTGTTTGCCCACGGCGTACACCTGTGTGACGACGAATGCGCACGGTTGGCAGAGACCGGCTCGGCAGTCGCGTTCTGCCCGACCTCGAACCTCTTCCTCGGCAGTGGTCTGTTCAACCTGCCGATGGCCGAGAAACACAACTTGAACGTGGGCCTGGGCACCGACGTGGGTGGCGGCACCAGCTTCTCGCTGCTGCAAACCCTGAACGAAGCCTACAAGGTCATGCAACTGCAAGGTGCGCGGCTGAGCCCGTTCAAGTCGCTGTACCTGGCGACCCTGGGCGGCGCGCGGGCGTTGCGCCTGGAAGACAAGATCGGCACCTTGCAGCCAGGTACCGATGCAGACTTCCTGGTGTTGGATTACAACGCCACGCCGCTGCTGAGCTATCGCCTGAAACAGGCCAATAACATTGCCGAGACGTTGTTTGTGCTGATGACGCTGGGGGATGATCGGACGGTACTGCAGACCTATGCAGCCGGCCAGCTCGTGCACCAGCGCTGATTCAAGCTACACACAACCCATGTGGGAGCTGGCTTGTGTGGGAGCTGGCTTGCCTGCGATAGCATCACCGCGGTGTAACTGATACACCGCGGCGCCTGCATCGCGGGCAAGCCCGGCTCCCACAAAAGCCCTGCTCCCACATTTGATTGGGTTTACAACTTTACAGACGAGCGCCCAGGTTTTTTAGTCTGTAAAAGATGCGAAAACACCGCATGCAAATCATCCGACGCGCTCTCTTCATCGAGGTTGAGCTTGCTGTCGATGTGATCCATGTGATGCATCATCAAGTTCACCGCCAACGTCGCATCCCGTGCTTCGATCGCGTCGATCAACTGGGTATGTTCATCGTAGGAACAGTGCGAGCGGTTGCCGCTTTCGTACTGGGCGATGATCAATGACGTCTGCGACACCAGGCTGCGCTGGAAGCTGATCAGCGGCGCGTTCTTCGCGGCTTCGGCCAGCTTCAAGTGAAATTCGCCGGAGAGACGGATACCGGCGCCACGGTCACCACGGGAGAAGCTGTCGCGCTCGTCGTTGACCATCTGGCGCAACTCGGCCAACTGCTCGGTCGTGGCGTGCTGCACCGCCAATTCTGTGATCGCCCGCTCCACCAAGCGCCGGGCCATGAACACCTGGCGTGCTTCTTCGACGCTTGGGCTGGCAACCACCGCACCGCGATTGGGCCGCAGCAGTACCACGCTTTCATGGGCCAGGCGCGACAGCGCGCGGCGAATGATGGTGCGGCTCACGCCGAAGATCTCGCCCAGTGCCTCTTCACTCAATTTGGTTCCGGGCGCCAGGCGTTGTTCAAGGATCGCCTCGAAGATATGCGCATAGACGATATCGTCCTGGGTTCCGCTGCGACCGGCCTTGCCGGCTCGCGGTTGTTTCTTGAGAGGTTGCAACTGTTCGTTCATGGGCACTCGGGTTTGAGAACGGCGAATTAACGGTAATACGGCAACAGCGTGTCGCTGGCAAGTATCACCTAAAAACAGCGCACATTGTACACAACCCACTGTGCCAACACACTGTACGGCTGTTTGCGGGCTCGGCTGTATTGCAATGACTGGTTACGTTTGAGTTTAGGCTTGAATCCACGATTTCCCATGAACGACATCCCACTGTAGGAGCGAGCTTGCTCGCGAAGAACCCAAGGGCGCCGCGTTTAATCTGATTGCCCGCGTTATCGTTGGCGATTTTCGCGAGCAAGCTCGCTCCTACAGCGTGCGGAGTCAGGTAAAAAGGAACACCTCTCCATGACCGACGCCACCCAAGCGCCCTTGCGCCCACTGGCCGACACTTCTGCGTCGGCCGTCGTCGCCGGCTTTATCGCCATGATGACCGGCTATACCAGCTCCCTGGTGCTGATGTTCCAGGCCGGCCAGGCCGCTGGCTTGACCACCGCGCAGATTTCTTCGTGGATCTGGGCGATTTCCATCGGCATGGCGGTGTGCAGCATCGGCCTGTCCCTGCGCTATCGCACACCGATCACCATCGCCTGGTCCACCCCTGGCGCGGCACTGTTGATCACAAGCCTTGGCGGCGTGAGTTATGGCGAGGCCATCGGTGCCTACATCACCTGTGCGGTACTGGTGACGGTCTGCGGGTTGACCGGCAGCTTTGAGAAACTGGTCAAGCGGATTCCCGCCTCACTGGCGGCGGCGCTGCTGGCGGGGATTCTGTTCAAGATCGGCAGCGAAATTTTCGTCGCCGCCCAGCACCGTACCGGGCTGGTGCTGGGGATGTTCTTCACCTACCTGATCATCAAGCGCCTGTCGCCGCGCTATGCCGTGCTGGCCGCCTTGCTCATCGGCACCGCCTTGTCAGGGCTGATGGGGTTGTTGGATTTCAGCGGCTTTCATCTGGAGGTGGCGACGCCTGTTTGGACGACGCCGCACTTCTCGCTGGCGGCGACCATCAGCATCGGCATTCCGCTGTTCGTGGTGGCCATGACCTCGCAGAACATGCCCGGCGTAGCCGTACTGCGGGCCGACGGCTACACCGTGCCGGCTTCGCCATTGATCACCACCACCGGTCTGGCGTCGTTGGTGCTGGCACCGTTCGGCTCCCACGGCATCAACCTGGCAGCGATCAGCGCGGCGATCTGCACCGGGCCCCATGCCCATGAAGACCGCAACAAGCGCTACACCGCGGCGGTGTGGTGCGGGGTGTTCTATGGGATTGCCGGGGTATTCGGCGCCACGCTGGCGGCACTCTTCGCGGCGCTGCCCAAGGAGTTGGTGCTGTCGATTGCGGCGTTGGCGTTGTTTGGCTCGATCATCAATGGCTTGAGCATCGCCATGAATGAGCCTAAGGAACGGGAAGCGGCGCTGATCACCTTTATGGTCACCGCGTCAGGCTTGACGTTGTTTTCCATCGGGTCGGCGTTCTGGGGGATTGTGGCGGGGGTGTTGACGCTGCTGATTCTGAATTGGCGCAAGGCATAAAAAAACGGCGACCCTCAGGTCGCCGTTTTTTTCAGTATCACTTAGCCGCGTTGATCGGCTTTTCTGGATACCACACGTCCAGCAACGGGCTGACTTCAGCCTTGGTCAGCTCGGAACGGGTTTTCAGCCAGGCTTCGACCGCAGCACGCTGCTCTTCGGAGACCGAGCCACGCTTCTGCAGGCAAACCAGACCGTAGTCATCGCCGCCGACATAGCCCAGGCCGTTGGCTTCCATGGCTTCTTTGATGAATGCTTCGAGGAAAGCGTCGATAGCTTCTTCACTCAGGCCTTCGTTGAAGTCCAGGTTCAGTTCGAAACCCAGCTCTTGAAATTCATCAACGCACAGTTTTTTGCGCAGACGCTGGGAACGGTTAGTCGCCATTGGAACAATCCTCATAAGTATTAACGGGCGGCACTTTAGCAGTTTAAGGCGGCAATTGCCCGACTCTCTGGGACCGACGGGCAAATGCGCGCAAAAAAACCACGATTAGCAGCTATCGTTCAGCTACACGTGGCGCCAGCTTGGGGCATAATGCCGACACTTTCGTGACCACTGAGGGATTTTCTTCCATACCCCTCGCCTTTTTCACCCTCCTCAGCAGTAGGGTTTTATTTCTTATGATCAAATCTTTGCGTTCCGTGTTACTTGCCAGTGTTGTCTTGCCCCTGGCCTTTTCCGTTTGCGCCGCTCCCGTCAATAACACCCTGCCACCCAGCGTTGCCCAGGCCCTGCAGAAGGCCAAGCTGCAAAATACCGCGCTGTCCCTGGTGATGCTGCCCCTGAACGGTCCTGGTACCCCGACGGTTTTCAACGCCGACGTCTCGGTGAACCCGGCCTCCACCATGAAGCTGGTCACCACTTACGCGGCCCTGGAAATGCTCGGCCCCAACCATCAGTGGAAGACCGAGTTCTACACCGATGGCACCCTCAGCGGCGGCGTGTTGCGCGGCAACCTGTACCTCAAGGGCGGCGGCGACCCCAAGCTGAACATGGAAAAACTCTGGCTGCTGATGCGCGACCTGCGCGCCAATGGCGTGCAGCAAGTCACCGGCGACCTGGTGCTGGACCGTAACTTCTTCAACCAGCCGCAATTGCCCGAGTTCAACGACGACGGCAACGATGAGAACAAGCCGTTCCTGGTCAAGCCCGACGCCTTGCTGGTCAACCTCAAGGCCCTGCGCTTCGTGACCCGCAATGATTCGGGGCGGGTGATCGTATCGGTCGAGCCGCCGATTGCCAGCATTCGCATCGACAACCAGGTGAAAGTCACCAACGCCAAACAGTGCACCGGTGACGTGCGCTACAGCCCGGTGACCGCCGCCGACGGCAGCGTGACCGTGACCGTCAGCGGCCAACTGGGTGATGGCTGCAGCTCGCAGACCTACCTGTCGCTGCTCGACCACGCCACCTACACCGCAGGCGCCGTGCGGGCGATCTGGAAGGAGTTGGGCGGCACCATCCAGGGCCGTGATATCCAGGCACCGGTGCCCAAGGATGCAAAAGTCCTGGCTCGCGCCTTCTCACCGGACCTGGCGGAGATCATCCGTGACATCAACAAATACAGTAACAACACCATGGCCCAGCAGTTGTTCCTGAGCCTGGGTGCACAGTTTCGCAACGATGCCGATGGCGACGATGCCAAGGCCGCGCAACGTGTCGTGCGCCAGTGGCTGGCCAAAAAAGGCATCACCGCGCCGCACCTGGTGATGGAAAACGGCTCCGGCCTGTCCCGCGCCGAACGGGTCAGCGCCCGCGAGATGGCGGCCATGCTGCAAGCCGCGTGGAAAAGCCCTTATGCGGCGGAGTACATCAGCTCGATGCCGATCGCCGGCACCGACGGCACCATGCGTAAACGCCTGAAAACCACCGCCCTGCGCGGCGAAGCCCATGTGAAGACCGGCACCTTGAACACCGTACGCGCCATCGCCGGCTACAGCCGCGACAACAATGGCAATACCTGGGCGGTGGTGGCGATTCTCAACGACCCCAAGCCTTGGGGAGCCTCGTCGGTGTTGGATCAGGTGCTGCTGGACCTGTATCGCCAGCCGAAGGCCGTTGCAGCCGCACCGGTTCTCTAAAGCCTCACATTGCCCTGTCTGATCGTTCCCACGCTCTGCGTGGGAATGCTGTTTTGGACGCTCTGCGTCCGCGCTCAAGGCGTGACGCGGAGCGTCTCAGGATGCATTCCCACGCAGAGCGTGGGAACGATCAGCGCGTGGGAACGATCATTCAAGCGTCAGGGCTTCCTCGACCCGATCCCTGCCCGCCTGCTTGGCCACGTACACCGCCGAATCCGCGCGCAGCAGCAAGCCATCGATACCTTCGTCGAGCCGCCAACTGGCCACGCCGAAGCTGGCGGTGACAACCCCCACCGGCTCCATCGACGCACCGCGCAGCGACTGCCACAACTGCATCGCCAGGCTGTAGGCCTGGGCGCCATCGGTGTTTGGGCACAGCACCACAAACACTTCC